>DASPSK010000434.1:0-15479 GCA_035623975.1 Acidimicrobiales bacterium
GGCGCTCGAGGAGCTCGCCGCAAACTCGCCGATCGGCTGCCGACTCGACACCGAGATAGCCGATGTGGGGCGTCCGGCCCAAGAGGACGTACTCAACGACGGTCATGTCGCTCGGCAGCTGCGGCGACTGCGGTAGGTAGGCGACGAGGCGCGCCCGCTCCCGGTGGGCGAGCGACTCCATCGGCCTGCCGTCGACCCGGATGTCGCCCGAGTACGTCTCGAGCTGGGCGACCGCCCGTAACAGCGTCGTCTTGCCAGCACCGTTCGGGCCGATGAGCCCGACCCATTCTCTCGGCTTGACGCTGATCGACAGGGTGTTGAGCACCACGGCCGGCCCGAAGCGCACCGTGACGTTCTCGAGGTCGATCATCAGAGCGCTGACTGCTGAGCGCGGCGCGACCTCAGCACGAAGAGGAAGAACGGAGCCCCGACGAACGCCGTTACGACGCCGATCGGCACCTCCGAGGGCGCCTCTACGGTGCGGGCCACGAGGTCCGCCAGTACGAGAAACGCAGCCCCGCCGATCATCGAGACCGGCAGCACGACCCGGTAGCTCGACCGCGTGAGGAGGCGTACCAAGTGCGGGACGATGATCCCGACAAAGCCGATGAGCCCGCTGACCGAGACCGCCGCTGCCGTGCCGAGGGTTGCGGCGACGACGATCAAAAGCCGTGTCCGCCCGACATGGACGCCGAGGGCCCCCGCCTCGTCCTCTCCGACTCGTAGGACGTCGAGGAACCTCCGGTGGGCCAACAGGACGACGGCGCTCACGGCGACGTAGGGAAGGATCAAGGTGACGTCCGACCAGGATGCCACCGAGAAGCTGCCGAGCAGCCAGTCGTAGACGTTCTCGATCTGCTGGGTGTGGCTCTGCTGCAGGTAAGTCTGCAGCGCAGTCAACAGAGCGGCGACGGCCACTCCCGCCAAGACAATCACCCGCCCAGAGCTTCCGGGTGCGCTCCGGCGGCCCGAGTTCCCACCCACAGCGCCAAGGCTGTAGGTCATCGCCACCGCGACGACGGCACCGGCGAAGGCCGCGCCCGGAAGGACGAGCGACCCCATCCAACCGGCATCGATTACGAACGTCGCCCCGAGGCCGGCACCTGCGGCGACGCCGAGCAGGTAGGGGTCGGCGAGCGGGTTGCGGAAGACCCCTTGGTAGGAGGCGCCCCCTCCCGCCAGCATGGCGCCGACGATCGCCGCCAGGACGACCCGGGGTGCTCGGATCTGCCAGACGATCGCCTGTTCGAGCGCCGGCACAGGCGGGTGGTAGTGCGCGAGAGGGACGTGGGCGAGGAGCGACTTCACGACGTCGGGGACACTGATCGAGACGGGCCCGATCAGGAGGCCGAGCAGCATCGCGCCCACCAGCACCACGGTCGCGACTGCCAGCGTCGCCCGTAGGGGCCCCTTCGTCGTCACGACCCGGCCAGGGGGTGCTGCTTCAGCTCCGTCGCCACATCTTTGAGCAACATCACGATCCTCGGTCCCCAGCGAGAGGCGATGTCGTCGTTCAGGCCGAGCAGGCGGTGGTCCTTGACGGCGCTCAGCAGCGACCAGCCGGGCCGGTGCGCGACCGTCGTGGCGGACTGGTGACAGCAGATCGTGTCCGCGAGGAAGATGTAGTCGGGATTGGACTGCAGGATGAACTCCGCGTTCAGCTCCGGGTACCCACCGCTCGCGGCAGCTCCTTTCGCGGCGTCGGCGACACTGTGGAGGCCGAGCAGGCCGAGCAGCTTGCCGACGAAGGTGGAGTCCGTCACCGAGTAGTAGGGGTCGATACCGACCTCGTAGTAGTAGCTCTCGGGATGAGCGGGTTTCGGGACGCTCTTTATGATTCTGGCGAGCGATGCCTTGATGGCTGTGACCTCGGCAGCCGCTTCAGCCACATGACCGGTCGCCTCGCCGATCTCGATGTACTGCTGGTAGTCCTGGGCCAGGTTCGTTGCCGCCGGCAGGTACAGCACCGGGATGCCGAGAGCGCCGAGCTGCTTGTTCAGCGACGCCGTGTCGTCCGATACGAGCACGAGATCCGGTTTGTACGACGCGATCGCCTCGACGTTCGGGTCCAAGCCGTCGAGCTTGCTCATGGGAGCGCTGGGCGGGTAGTCGGAGTACTCGTCGACGGCCTTCACCTGCGGCCCGGCACCGATCGCGTAGAGCATCTCGGTCGCAGTCGGCGACAGTGACACGATCGCTTTCGGTCGGGCCTTCATCGTGACGGCGCCGTTGGCGGCATGGATCGTCACCGGGAACCCGGTCGTGCTCGCGGTGGCGGACGTGGTGGTCTTCGCCCGAGTGGTCGCCGTGCTGGCAGTCCGGTTCGACGAGCAGCCGAACGCCGTCACGAGCGGCACGACAGCCAAGAGTGGAAGCAGCTTTCGCCGCCGATCGCTGGACATTGGTCATCCTCCATCGGTTCGCGGAGGACGAAGTGCGCCCGCTGCGACACCGAAAAGGCGCCCAACGAACCGCCCTTCCTCCGAGGGACTGGTTGCGTTCGCGCACGTTCAGGCGTCCGGGCTCGCCCCCTCGAGAGGTCTCGACGGGGCAGTACCGTTGCGGGACAGCGCCGGCTTCTCACCGGTCTTCGCTGGCGTGCACGTCCTCGGTCTTCGGCTTCCGGCTCCGGACCTCGGAGTGTCGGTCACCGACGGCAAGGCAGCTTCAGGCTAGCCGAGCCGCTCGTTCCGGGTCACATGTCCCGGCGCACGTCTGCCGGCATCACAGCTACGAAGTCACCAGCACCGAGGCGTCATGCCAAGCGCGGCAAGGATCTCCTGGGCGCACTCGGCCGCCGTCTGCTTCGACGTGTCGAGCTCGAGGTCATACGACGTCCATGAGTGGACGAGGCGTGCCTGCCCCCGCGCTTGGCCGACAGGCCGGTCGCGGCGCGTGCGTTCGCGCGCCTCGAGAACCTCGAGCGGGCAGTGAACGCCGACCCAGATGACGTCGAAGCCCTCCAAGGCGTGCTTGAGCCCGAGCGCCTGTTCCCGGGTCAACCACACGTCGTCGATGAGCTGGTCGAAACCTTCCTCGGCACAGGCCCGCCAGTAGACCTGTGCCGCCCGAATGAGCGCGGCACCGAGGGGGCCGGTCACGATCTGTTGAGTGGCAACGCCATCGAGCGTCGCGGCGCGCCATGAGAATCCCGGAGCAGTCTCGCCGTCGATGCCGTAGAACTCTCTCGGCTGGCAGCTGAGGAAGGTGTCGAAGCCACTCACCTGGAGCGGGTTCGGCCCAGGCCACAGCTCCTGCAGCGCACCGGCGATTGCGGTCTTGCCTGAGCTACTCGGACCGTTGAGCACGATGCATGTGCCTGCCATCGGGAAAGCCTCGCATATGAGGCCCTGGGGCGGCCCCTTCGGACGGGCGTATTGTCTACTATTCTGATAGAGTTAATGAGATTTCGAGAGGAGACAATGCGATGAGCGCGACCGATGAGCTGCTGGCGAACAATGCTGAGTATGCATCCGGCTTTGACAAGGGTGAACTGCCGCTCCCTCCGGCTCGAAAGGTCGCCGTCCTTGCCTGCATGGATGCCCGACTCGATCCTGCCCGGGTGCTGGGGCTGTCCGAAGGAGATGCCCATGTGATCCGCAACGCCGGCGGGGTAGCGACGGAGGACGCCATTCGCAGCCTCGTCATCTCGCAGCGCCTGCTCGGCACGGAGGAGATCATCCTGATCCACCACACTGACTGCGGGATGGAGACGTTCAAGGATGATGACGTGAAACAGCAGATCCTGGCCGACACTGGGCTGCGACCGGGCTTCGCCCTCGAGGCGTTCCCGGATGCCGAGCAGGACGTACGTCACACGGCGGCCAGAATCAAGGCCAGCCCCTTCATTCCCAAGAAGAACCTGCGTGGCTTCCTCTACGAGGTCGAGACCGGCAAATTGCGCGAGGTCACCCTCGACTCACATTGACCTCTGATCGACCGGCCATCCAAGGGACAACTTCGCCGATTGAGAAGGGCCACCTGGCTGTCGGTTGTCGTTTCGCGGCGGTCCCGCCGTCGAGGATGAGACCATCGCGGGCGCCTGGATGCTCCTTGAGCAGGTGACGCGCGCTCGATGGTGTGGAGGGTAGCTCGTCCCGATCGCGTCTCGAGATCGAGCAGACCAACTACACAGTCGAGCTGAAGGTGCGCCTTGGCTTGTCAGGTCATCGTCCGGGCCGAGCTCGGGATCACGTCGGCGAAGAGAAACCCGTCCCGCTCGAGCGTCACGCCGACGGTGACCTCGATCGCCGAGGAGAACTCGGGACTGTCGACCACCACGGTGTGGAACTCACCGTTCTCGCCGCAAGGATCCACCTCGGGCGGCAGGTCGGCGAGGAACGCCTCGTCGAAGCGACGCCCGGCCAGCTCGCTGGGCGCCTGGGCGAGATCCACGCAGGTCACGATGGCCCGGATGCCTTCGTCGATCAGCTCACGAGCAACGGCATCGGTCGGTCGGCCCCAGAGGGGAAAGAACGCTCGCAGACCGGTGCCGTCCAGTGCCTGTTCCCGGTAGCGACGCACCTCCTCTAAGAACAGGTCGCCGAACAGCATGACCTCGACGCCCGCGTCCCGGGCGCCGGCGACGGCGGCTGCCATCTGCTGCTCGTAGACATCGTTCGGGCATGGCCAAGGCAGCTCGACCACGTGCACGGGCAAGCCGAGGGCGGCAGCCTGGGCGTCGAGGAGCGCACGGCGCACTCCGTGCATTGCCACCCGGTCAGCCTCGGCGTTGACCGTCGTGAGGAGGCCCACGACCTCGACATCGATAGCCTGGCGCGCCCGGTGGAGCGCCAAGGCGCTGTCCTTACCGCTCGACCAGCTCATCCAGGCCCGCGGGGCAGCGGCCGGTTGCTCGGCTCGCACTACTCAGTACCCCGAGGCGTCGGGATCCGAGAGCGGCGAGGCCGGCCACGAGGGCATCTGGCGCAACGGCGCGCAGGCTGCAGGACGGGCCTCGTGGGTGCCCCGGGTCTCAGGCAGCGGCCGGCAGCTCGCTCGTGCAATACATGCACTTCTTCGCGTAGATCGGCACCGTCTGTTGGCACTCGGGACAGGTCTTGGTCGGGGGCGGATCGCCGAAGACGGTCGTACCACGCTTCTTCATGTACGACCGGTAGGGCACGACGAGCGCGAAGTAGACCACAAGCATGAAGATCAGGAAGTACACGATGGCGGAGATGAAGGCGGCGAGGTTGATCCTCTGTCCGTTGATGGTCCATCCGAGGCCCTTCGCGCTCTTGCCGCCCGCTGCGGCGACAAGAGGCGTGATGATGTTGTCCGTAAAGGCCTTGATCAGCGTGCTGAAGGCCAAAGCGACAACCAGACCAACGGCGATGACGATGAGGTCGCCTTGCATCAGGAATTTTCTGAAACCCTTGAGCACTGGTTGCTCCTTTGCGGTGGCCGATCGCTCGGCGGGAGGTATCTTCCCCCTCATCTTTATCAGGGGCCTGGATACCATGACGCTTCGGCGTCCCCCGAGCAGCGGCGCCGGCGTCAGCGTCGTGGCCGCTCGCTCGAGGTCGTAACGCGTCAGCAAGGGCGAGCCGCCCGCGCGGGCGACGGATGCGAACCGATCAGCGAGCTGACGTGGCGCGGCCGGCGGGTGACGGGCAGACTGTCGAAGGTTGCGGTGAGTTTCGCCCGAAGGGGATGGCGAGATCGCGAGGCGCCATCCGCGTGAGCCGGCGTCGGGGGGCGCCTGAGGAGGCTGAGATGAAGAGTCGTCGTGCTCAGGCCGGTCGCCGTGCGGCGCAGCTGTTGACTGGAGCGTTGCTCGTCGGCAGCGCGTTCGCGCCCGTAGCGGCCGCTGCCGGTGGTCCGAGGTCGGCGGGTACACGTGGAGCGGGAGCGTCCACGGCGAAGGCAGTGACCACGATCGTCGTCGGTCACGGCTCGGAGACCGCCACGATCACGCGGGACTCCTACGGTGTGCCGACGATCACGTCCTCGACGTTGCGCGGCATGTGGTTCGGGGCGGGCTATGCCCAGGCACAGGACCGCATGGCGCAACTCGAGCTCGTGCGGCGTACGGTCGAGGGCACGCTCTCGGCGCTTGCCGGCTCGGGTGAGCTCGCCCAAGACGAGGACGTGCGCACGTTCTTCTACACGCCGAGCGAGCTGGATCAGCAGTACGAGTCGCTTCCGGCCGCCACGCGTTCGTACCTGCAGGACTTTTCCAACGGCATCAACGCCTACGAGTCCTACGCCTTCGAGCCGTCCCACCAGAAAGCACTCGTGCCTTACGAGTTCTACGTCGTCGGCTTCCTCACGGGCGCGAAGGGACCATATCGGCCGGCCCCTTGGACGCCCGAGGACACCGTCGCCGTGGGCGACTATCTCGCCCGCGAATTCGGCGGGGGCGGCGGGAGTGAGCTCTCCAACCTCGCCTACATGCGCTACCTGCAGGCCTACTTCACCGACCAGCACGACACCCAGGCCGCCACCGACGCCATGGCGGTCTTCAACGACACGCGCTGGATCAACGACCCGACGGCACCGACGACGGTGCCGACCAGCCCGAGCCTCGCGGCCTCCGTCAAGCTTCGCGCCCGGCAGGTCCACGGGCCTAGCATCGTGGCCACGGAGCGCAGCCTGGTAGCCCTTGCCTCCGTCCCCGATGGGGACATCCTGCACGCGGCGGCGGCGCTCGAGACGGACAAGGAGCTCATCCTCCGGACGGGCATCGACTTCAAGGTCCCCTCCCACGGCGGCTCGAACGCCTTCGTCGTGGCTCCCTGGAAGTCGAAGGACCATCACACGTTGTTGTGGGGAGCGCCCCAGGAGGGTTTCGGCACGCCCAGCATCGACGGCGAGGAGTACCTGCACGGACCTTCGTACGACGCCGGCGGGATGTACATCACGGGCGAGCCGTTCATCCTCATCGGCCGGAACGCCCATGACGCCTGGACGACGACGAGCGAGGAGCTCGTAGACCAGCGCATCTACTCCGAGAAGGTGAACATGGCGTCGAACCCTCCGACGTACCTGTACGACGGCAAGTGGATCGCCATGCAAGTGATCCCCGAGTCGATCCCGGTGCTCGGCGCCCAGCCGACGAGCTTCACCGTGTACCGGACCAACGACGGCCCGCTCTTCTACATCGACGCCGAGGACGGCGAGGCCTTCGCCATGCGCTTTGCCTCCTGGGGGCGGGAGACCGGTTCGTTGCTGGGCTTCTCCCAGCTGGGCGGCGACACGAGCCTCCGCCAGTTCGAGGACTCCATGAAGCTCATCACGACGCTCCACAACTTCCTCTACGCCGACGACAAGGGCAACATTGCCTACTTCGGTGACGGCCTCGTGCCTGTCGAGCCGCCCTACTCCAAGGTGGACCCCCGGCTGCCCGCCCTCGGCGACGGGACGGAGCAGTGGCTCGGGTACGTCCCCTGGCGCAGCATGCCCCGCAGCATCAACCCCGCCCAGGGATACCTCGACAACTGGAACACGAAGCCCTCCACGAACGAGTACTACCAGCAGAACTCGGGCGACGAGTACTGGGGCACGATCTTCCGCTCTTCGCTCATTTCCACCATGCTGGCCGAGAACGACAAGATCACCGTCGCCTACCTCGAGTCGATCGAGCACTCCATCGGCCAGATCGACAACGAGGACAACACGCGGCCGGCCGCTCCGTACTTCATTCCCTTCATCGAGAAGGCCTACGAGACGCTCGTGCAGGCAGGGAGCACCCTCGTCCAGGCTTCGACCCACCCCGACCTCTCCGCGGCGATGAGTGCGCTCGCCGACTGGAACGACACGACGACACTCGGCAGCCCTGCCATGTCCATCTTCATGAACACCCTCGAGGCGCTCGAGCACAACGTGTGCGAGGGCGGGCTCAACCCCGACGAGGCCTACGTGGGTACCGTCGACATGAGCGATGCGGCCCTCTCAATGGGGACCTACGGCGGTCTCGGGGGCGATTGCACGTATAACTTCCTCTACCACCTGCTCGCCCGCCCACACGGCCTCGTGCCCTGCGACGTCCTCTGCTATCAGGGGAGCTACTTCGGCGGTCACGTCAACCAGATCCTCGTCGAGAGCGTGAACGACGCCATCTCGATCCTCTCGGGCACAGGGACGCAGCTCGGACAGGACGTGCCCGGCTTCGGCACGACCGACATCGCCAACTGGGGGTACCGACCCGCTGAGGACACCAACTGGGACGACCTCGACCCGGCCGCAGTCAACTACAAGGTCGACTGCGGCACGAGCCCCTCCCAGAACCGGAGCACCTTCATGATGGCGATCGACGTCGGCCCGAAGACGCTCACGGGTGTCGACGTTCTCCCGCCCGGGCAGAGTGGTTTCCTCGGGGACGACGGCACGCCCAGCCCGTACCTGTGCGACCAGGTGAGGCTCTTCGACTCGTTCCACTACAAGTCGATGCCTCCCAGCTGAGAGGCTGCACGAGCACTCGACCTCGACGGATACGTCACCGCCGTACCGGACCTCCCCCCAGAGCCCGACCGTTCGAGACGCAGTATCGTCGCGCTCGGCGCGTGTTGCTGATGGGAGGGGACCGGTGAGGCCGCTTCGAGTGTGGGGCTCTGTGCTCGTCGTGACAGCCGCCTTCGCTGCTGGAGGTATCTGCCGGGCGAGGGCTTCTACCGAAGCACAGGCGGTGTCGGCCCGGCCGGATGCCATCCACCTCAAGTGGAGTCTCAGCGACCCGGAGGGCCTCGCAGTCGCGTCCGGCGACCTGTTCGTGGCGAACTACGAGAGCAACTCGGTCACCGAGGTCACCGTCGCGTCCGGCAAGCTCGTTCGCGTCCTCTCCGGCTCGACTTACCACTTCGATGAGCCGAAAGCTCTGGCCGTGAGCGGCAAGCACCTCTTCGTGGCGAACTACGCGGGCAGCGCCGTCACCGAGGTGAGCACCGCTACCGGAAAGCTAGTAAGGGTCATCCGTGGCTCGGCATCCGGCATCTCCGATCCACGGTCGCTGGCGATCCAGGGTTCCGATCTGTTCGTCGACAACTACGGAGGCAATACGGTCAGCGAGATCAACACGGCCACCGGCAAGGTCGTCCGCGTTCTCTCCGCCCGGGCGTTCGACTTCGACGCCGTGTACGCCGTTGCGGCGAACAGCAAGGACCTCTTCGTGGCCAATTACGCCGGCAACTCGGTCACCGAGGTCGGCGTCTCGAGCGGCAAGCTCGTTCGCGTCGTCTCCGGCTCGTTGTACGGCTTCAACGGCCCGGAAGACCTCGTGGCGAGCAACTCCGACGTGTTCGTGGTGAACATCCTCGGCAACTCGGTCACCGAGGCCGCCGGGGCCTCCGGCGACCTTGTGCGCGTGCTCTCGGGCATCCCCTACGAATTGGCGATGCCCGAGGTCGCGATGCTGAGCGGCCCCGACCTGTTCGTGGCGAACGACGCCGCGAACGCGCTCACGGAGGTCAGCGCCGCCACCGGCGATTTCGTCCGCATCATCTCGGGTTCCTCGTACCGCTTCGAATATCCGATCGCCTTTGCGCTGAGCGGCCCCGACCTGTTCGTGGCGAACCTCGACGGCGACTCGGTGACCGAGATCGCTACCGCCACCGGCCAGCTGGTGCGCGTCATCTCGGGCTCCGCCTAGGTTCGCGAACAAGGAGCACCGACGGTCCCCACCTCGAACGTGGACTCATGCTGCGGGAGGGACCGTGGTGCATGTGGTCGGGGAAGCTCCGGGCGCCACAGGGGTCTTTGATCGAGATTTCGGCCCGGCGACGGTTCTCTTCGTTCAGGTCAGGCCGGGACGAGGTTCGTCCGGCGGGTCTCGGCGAGGGCCACGTGACAGGCGGCAAGCTGGCCCGGTGCCACTGTGCCGAGCTGAGGCGTGACCGTCTTGCACTCCTCGATGGCGTAAGGGCAGCGGGGCTGGAAGCGGCAGCCGGGCAGAGGGTCCACAACTCGCGGGGGCTCGCCGGCGTCGGCCGTGGCGGATTCGTCGAGGGGCTTGCGGGGATCGGGCACCGCCGAGAGGAGGAGCTTGGTGTAGGGATGGCGGGGCGAGGCCAAGAGCTGCTCGGTCGGGCCGACTTCGACGACCTGGCCGGCGTACAGGACGATGATCCGGTCGGCGATGTATCGGGCCGAGGCGAGGTCGTGGGTGATGTAGAGGATGGAGACGCCCTCCCGTTTCCGCAGCTCGGCCATGAGATTGAGGACGCCGACCCGGATGGAGACGTCGAGCATCGAGACCGGCTCGTCGGCGAGGATGAGCTTCGGACGGAGCACGAGCGCCTGGGCGAAACCGATCCGCTGCCGCTGACCACCGCTCAGCTCGTAGGGGTACTTGGCGAGCATCGCCGCGGCCGGCTCGAGGCCCACGGCTTGCATGACCCTGGTGGCCTCGGAACGCTGGGTCGAGGCATCGAGGTCCCGTCGGTGCAGCTTGATCGCCCGTCTGATCCCGTGCGAGACCCGGTAGGAAGGGTTGATGGCGGTGTACGGGTCTTGGAAGACCATCGGGACCTCGCCGCGGTAGGCCAACTTCGCTCTTCGCCCCTTGATGGCGCCGACCGGCTTGCCTTCGAAACGAACATCCCCCGAGGTGGGCCGGTAGACCATTGCGAGCAGCTGGGCAATCGTGCTTTTGCCGCTACCGCTCTCGCCCACCAGGGCGACGATCTCGCGCCGGCCGATCGTGAAGCTGACGTCGTCGACGGCGTGGAGGAGCTTCTTGGAGCGGAAGCCCCGCAGCCCGAAATTCCGGGTCAGGCCGGACACCTCGAGGAGCGGGACCTCGGGTTCGGCGTCGCCGACCGGCTGAGGCGCCGAGGATGGGGCGCCGCTCGTCTGGGGCAGCGGCTCGGGCGGTGACAGGTTCGGCGGTCGCGCCCCGACGGGCACGGCGCCGTCGCCCCCCTCTCGGAGGGTACGGCTGGCGAGGCTTCCCGTGTCTGCTTCCGCCTGCCGGTAGAGCAAGCAGCGGACGTCGGACCCGCCCACCCGGTAGACCGGCGGGTCGACGACGGTGCACTCGGGCATGGCGTCGGCACAGCGAGGCTGGAAGCGGCACCCGGGTGGGGGCGAGAGGAGATTCGGTGGGGAGCCGGCGATGCCGGTGAGGGCGACTTTCTCGCCGTGGATCGAGGGGTACGCCGCAAGCAGGGCGCGGGCATAGGGATGGCGGGGCGTTTCGAGGAGCGTCGATGTGGCGCCCAGCTCGGCCACCTGCCCGGCGTACATGACCATCAGGCGGTCCGAGAAGTGGCTCACGAGGGAGATGTCGTGGGTGACGAAGATCACGGCGAAGCCGAGTCGGTCCTGCAGCTCCTTGACCTGGCGCATGAGGGAGCGCTGGCCGACGACGTCGAGGGCAGAGGTTGGCTCGTCCATGATGACGAGGTCGGGCGTGAACAGGAGTGCCATGGCGATCATGGCGCGCTGGCGCATGCCGCCTGACAGCTGGTGGGGATAGCTGCCGAGGTGGATCGGATCGATCGACACGAGGCGCAGCACTTCGGCCGACCGCTTGGCGATCTCCTCGTTCGTCATCACCGAGTGCGCCTTGCATGCGTCGCGCATCTGCTGGCCCACGGTCATCACCGGGTTGAGGGCGTTCATGGCGCTCTGCATGACGACCGAGAAGTCCCGCCAGCGGATGTGGCGGAGCTGCTTGTCGCCCATCTCTGCCATCTCTTGACCGCGGAAGGTGACGCTCCCGCCGATGATGCCGGCGGGCGGGGTGAGCAGGTGACTGATGGCGAAAAGGAGCGTCGACTTGCCGCAGCCGGACTCACCGACGACGGCAAGGAACTCTCCACGGTCGAGGTCCAGGTCGACACCGTCGACGGCCACGACCGGTCCGTCGTCGGTGGCGTAGGCGACCGAGAGGTTGCGGACCTCGAGCAGCCGGCTCGACGTCGACGAGGTGCCTGCGCCGTCGGCCTGCCACGCGACGTCCGGCTCCCGAGCGCTCAGGGAGACGACGGGTGATGGGAGAGCGTTGGCGGGTTTCTCTGGGCAGTCGAGGGCGACTGCGTTCTGAAGCTGAGCGGGGCCAAGGCCGGACCGCGCCACTCGTTGGCGCGACATCCGGCGGACGGGCCGCAGCGCCGGGTTGGAGATCTCGTCGAAGGCGAAGTTGATCAGGGCGAGCGACCCTCCGAAGAGGGCGATGCAGACGCCCGGCATGATCGCCCACAGGGCCAGCCCTGATTGCAGCGCCGCCTGCTGATAGGCCCAGTAGAGCATCGTGCCCCAGCTCTGGGCGTTCGGGTCGCCGAGCCCGATGAACTGGAGCCCGGCCGCGGTCAACACGGCGAAGACGGCGTTGAGACAGAAGGCCGCCACGATGAGGGAGCTCATGGACGGCAGCATCTCGGCGGCGATGATGTAGCTGGTGCGCTCGCCCCGGACCCCGGCTGCCTTGAGGAAGTCCCGGTTCCGCATCGAGAGCGCTTGCACGCGCAGCTGGCGGGCGCTGTAGGACCAGTTGAGGGCGCCGAGGATGATGATGATGTCGACCAGGCCGGCGCTGCGCAGGTAGGCGGCGATGACGATGAAGAGCGGGAAGATGGGAATGACGAGCAGGATGTCGGTGATGGTCGAGAGGACGCCGTCGGTGAAGCCGCCGATGTAGGCGGCCGCCACGCCCACGAGCACGGCGACGAAGGTTGCGATGCCGCCGGCCGCGAAGGCGATGATGAGAGACTGCCGCGCCCCCCAGATGAGCTGCGAGAAGATGTCCTGGCCGAAGGAGGTCGTGCCGAGCCAGTGGGCCCCCGAAGGCGAGAGGTTTGGCGCGAAGGTCTCCGCGCTCGGACTGTAAGGGGCGATCCGACCCGGGAAGATGGCGAGCACGAGGAAGAGCAGCAGCAGGACAAAACCCACCAACGCCTTGCGGTTGTGGAGGAGGCCTCGCCAGATGTTGCGACCCCGCCGGCGCTCGGTAGGCCCGTCCGGCCGGTTGCCGTCGCCGCCGTTCTGGCCGGCGACGGCCGTGCCGTACCTCGTCACATCCTGCGGCAGGGGCTGGTCCGTGGGAGCTCGCTTCGACATGGCGGGGCTGCTCAGACCGACTCTCTCGTCCGTGGGTCGAGGATGGCCGTGAGCACGTCGCAAACGAGCAGGCTGAACAGCACGGCGAGCGTGATGAGGAGGAAGAGGGCCTGCATGACCGGGTAATCGAGGCCCTCGACCGCCCGCAGCAGAAGGTTTCCCAGTCCCGGGTAGTTGAAGACGTACTCGACGAGGATGGCCCCCGACACCACGAAGCCGAGTGCCATGGCAAAGCCCGTCAGATTGGGGAGGATGGCGTTCCGTCCCGCGTAGGCCCACATGATCCTCCAGCTCTTGAGCCCTTTCGCCCGGGCCATGCGGACGTAGTCCTCGGCGAGCACCGTGATCGTGTTGTTCCTCATGAAGAGGATCCACAAGCCGATCTGCGTGATGAGGATCGTCATGCCCGGGAGGATCGCATGCTCCAGCACGTCGCCGATGAAGGTCAGGTTCCAGGCCGGGGTGTCCGTGAGGATGTTGTAGGCGTCTTCATAGGGCAGCCATCCGAGGATGACGTTGAAGATGTAGACGAGCAACAGGCCGACCCAGAAGTAGGGGAGTGCGAACCCGACCACGGAGATGGGCGGCAGGGCGGCGTCGAGCCAGGTGCCCCGTCTCCAGGCGCTCACGAGCCCGATGAGGGTCCCGAGGACGAAGGCGAGGACCGTCGTCACGCCCACCAGACCGAGGGTCCAGGGCAGCGCGCCCGTCACCATGCTCCGTACCGGAGTGCCGAAGCTCGTCGTGATCGAGATGCCGAAGTTGAACGTCACGACCTGCTTCCAGTAGTCGGCGTACTGCGTGACGAGGCTCTGGTGGTATCCGCCTCCGAGGAGGGTCGTGAGGGCGTGGAACGCCTGAGGCTGGAGGTGGGGGTACTGCGCCAGGAGGGCCTCGGCCGGGTTGCCTGGCATCAGGCGCGGCAGGAGGAAGTTGAGGGTGACGGCGGCCCAGACCGTGACGACGAAGAAGGCCAGCCTTCGTCTGATGAATCTCAACCGGACGTCCCTGCTGCTCGGGCTGTAAGCGGCGCGCTACTTGTAGTATAGGTGCAGGAGCACGACGCCCCAGTCGGGCCAGGCGTACTGGTTGGGCTGCGCGTACGGGTTGCTCGGGGTCACCCACCCGGCGATGTACTGGGTGTCGTACTGGTACCAGTCGACCGCCTCGGTGACGGGGATCACCGGCACGTCGTCGAGCATGACCTTCTGGAGCTCGTCCACGACCGTGTGCTGGACGGCGGTGCTCGTCGTCCGGGCGTACTGCTCGAAGAGGTCATCGGTCGAGGTGTTGATGTACCGCTCCCAGTCGTCGGCGGCCGACGTGCCGATCGGTGCCGTGTTGGGCGAGTAGAGCAGTGCCCGCAGCTCGTAGTACGGCGTCGGCCCACCCGAGTCCCAGCTGTAGGCGAGCTGGTAGCGACCCGTGTAGAGGTCGGCCAGCCAGGTCGTGTTCGAGAGGTTGTCTGGGGTGATCGAGATGCCGACGGCTTTGAGATCGGTCTCGATGACGCTCACGGCTGCCACCCAGTCGGAGAAGCCGCCGTTGTTGATGATGGTGAACGAGAGCTGCTTGCCGTCCTTGGCGAAGATGCCGTTGCTGCCCTTCCTGTAGCCGGCGGCTTCCAGGATCGAGATCGCCCTGGCGGGATCGTAGGCATAGGCGTTGCCGTACTGGGCTGCCTGGGCCGTGTCGTACCAGCTCGAGAACGTCGGCTTCACGATGCTCGTCTGGTTCGACGCTGGCTCGTAACCGGACTCACCGATCGTGGAGACCGCTTGGCGGTCGATGGCGTAGGCCATCGCCTGCCGCACCGGCAAATTGGCGAGGATCGAGTTCGTCAGGTTGATGTAGATGTTGACGTTGTAGACGGGCTCGAACCAGATGTGGTAGTTGGGGTTCTTCGACAGGTAGTAGGCCTTGATGTTCGGCACGTATTGCGAACCCCACTGGTCGACGCCGCTCGCCAGGTCGGCATTGGCCGTGTTGTTCGAGAGGTAGGAGGGGAAGTTCACCGTCTCGATGTGGGGAAGCCCGTGCTGCCAGTACGTGGGGTTCTTCTTGTACTGGATGTTGGCGGCGTCGCAGCTGTGCATGACGTACGGCCCGGTGCCGATCGGATCCGAGTCGAGATAGGTGACCGGATCCTTGATGGTCGACCAGAGGTGCTCGGGCACGATGGGCGTCTGGTCGGCGATGTAGTAGAAGTACGGCACCGCAGCCGTCTTGAACTGGAACACGACCTGGTCAGATCCCTTGGCGGACACGCTGCTCAGAACCGACCAGTCCCCGTTGAGATCGAGCGCGGGGTACCTCTTCAGCAGGTTGAAGGAGAAGAGCACGTCTTTGGCGCTGAAAGCGACACCATCGGACCACGTCACGCCACTCCTGATCGTGAAGGTGAGGGTCCTGTCATTGTTGGACCATGCCCAGGCGGTCGCCAGCCACGGGGTCGTAGCCCCGTTCTCGAGAGAGTCCAT
>DASPSK010000424.1:0-2588 GCA_035623975.1 Acidimicrobiales bacterium
GAGCCCTCACCTGATCCCTCACCCGAGCCGGCCATCGCCTCCGCGCCCCCGCCGCCCGCCCCGGCCTTCGCGGAACCGCCACCCGCCTGGCAGCCGCTCGCCGAGCCCTCACCTGAGCCCTCACCCGAGCCGGCCATCGCCTCCGCGCCCCCGGCGCCCGCCCCGGCCTTCGCGGAGCCGGCGCCTGTGTTCGAACGTGCTTTCGAGCCGTCACCGGAAACGGTGACTGCGCCAGACGAAGAGGATGCTGCTGTCGACGAGCCGTCGCTTGCCGAGGGCCCACCTCGTTTCGCGGACCCGCGGCTCGATGACGAGTGGGACTGACTGACGACCCCGCTGATCTGAACCGTAGGCCAGCCGCCTGCGCCACCGCCGACCCGGGCCCGTCCGGGGGGGAATTCTCACGCTACGGAGTCATGTTTTCACCGAGCGTGAAATTGCGGCTAAAGTTACAGCTTGATCCCGCCGATTATTCCCTGGACGGATCATAACTATTGACCCAAGGAGGAAACACTCAATGTCTTTCGTCGAGCGGTGCCGTCAACGGCACCTCGGCAGCGAGGGGGGAGATGAGGGATTCACCCTGATCGAGCTCTTGGTTGTGCTGCTTATCATTGGCATTCTTTTGGCGATCGCTATTCCGACGTTCCTGTCGGTGACCCACGGCGCCACCAACACCGCCGCTCAGTCCAACCTGCAGAACGCGCTGACCGGAGCCAAGGTGTACTTCACAGACACCAACCAAAGCTACGTCGGAATTGAGACCGCCAACGGCTCCACGTCCGACATCTACCAGATTGGCACCGGCCTTAGCTGGGTTTCCAGTGGCACGTCCTCGAACGGACCTCACGTCATTTCGGCCGACGTCCTCGGCACGCCCGCTGGCTCGGTTCTCGAGCTGGCGGCCTTCGCCAACGGGACGAGCGACTGCTGGTTCATCATCGACGAGACGAGCAACCAGACGGCTGCGGTCCATGGCGCCCCACTTACGGCGGGTACCTACTTCGGTGTCACCAAGTCTTCGAGCACCACGACCTGCCTGGCGACGGCGACTCCGACCACCCTGTCCAGCTCGGCCTTCCCGCCTGGTTGAGGCAGCTAGTTGTCCCACCTGAGTTGACCTGATCCCAGGCCAACAACGGAACGGCGAGTCCCCCGGGTCGGATACGGCTCGGGGGACTCGCTGTCTCGGCGGAGAGAAGGAGCGTTATGTTCAACAGCCATACCGCCTCGCGCTCGCGCGGGTGCGGCGGTGCGGACGGCGACGAAGGTTTCACGCTGATCGAGTTACTCGTAGTGCTGCTTATAGTTGGCATCCTGTTGGCGATCGCGATTCCGACATACCTGTCAGTGACCAGGGGCGCGAACAACACAGCGTCACAAGACAATCTGCAGACAGCGTTGACGGGCGCAAAGGTGTACTACACCGACGGCGGGGAAACCTATGCCAACCTGACAGTTGCCGGCGGTTCTACCTCTGACATCCAGCAGATCGACACGGGGCTGAGCTTCACAACCACAGCTGCGTCGAATGGACCGAGACTCGTGAGCGTCTACACGCCGGCGAACGGTTCGTACATCATCCTGACGGCGTTTGCCAACGGGACAAACGACTGCTGGGGCATCGTGGATCTGCCGACTGCACAGTCCACGCCGGTACAGGGTCAGACGGGACCGAGTACCTCGTTCTTCGTAGAGCGGAACCAGACGGCCAATTGCAATGCTGCTACGTACGCCGCTGGCGGCACGGCAGCGACCGCTACGTCGGGTACGGGCTTCCCGCCCGGCTGAAGCGGGTCAAGCCTCAAACGAGGCATTCCTGGCCCTCCGATGTGCTCGTGAAGCAAGTGCGGGCACGTCGGAGGGCCTTTTGCCGTCCTTCGGCATGCGTTACGACACGCCGGTCTCGTGGGACGGCGAGGTCAGCCCGGCGGATCCTCCCCGACGAGTCCACGGACGGCGCATAAGGTCGGCATGGCCAACGTGCTGCGCGTCCTATCAGGTCGGTCAGGGTCCGCCGCAGGTTGGGCACCTCGATCCATCGTGGCGTAACGGACCAGCTGTTCGAGGCCGCCGCCTGTCAACGCCTCGGCGACCGCGGAGCGGAGCGGGCTCATCGCTTCCTGGCAGAGCGTCATGAGCTGCTCGGTTGTGTCCTCGGCGGACGAGCGCCACTCCCAGTCGGGGTTCGACATCCGCCTAGTCCGCAGGGCGTGCCGCATCCCGCCTACACGGAGAGGGTGGTGGTCTTCGCCTCGAGGCAGCCACGGCCGCACAAGTCGCCCGATCGATCCGTCAGTCGGCAAGAAATGTCGAAGGGATCGGGGGGTGCCAAACAGAGACAATTCGCCGAGCTGAGGGTCCTCGCGATTTGGTCCGGGGTCGACAAGAATTGGCCCTGTGCAGGGAAAAAGCTCGCCAGAACGGCAGATGCTCGACGCCGGTGTCTTCTGCCGCAACCTCGTCGAGGAGGGATCGATCTACGCCTTCCTCGCCGACCACCGCCATGAGCTGTTCAAGGACGAGGACTTCGCCGACCTCTTCCCCTCGGGGAGGGGCCGACCCTCGACACCGGCGGCACTGATCTG
>DASPSK010000451.1:0-10774 GCA_035623975.1 Acidimicrobiales bacterium
CGTCGGCGTCCGCCTCCATCTCTCCCGCGGCTCCATGGACCTCGGCGAAAGCGCCGGCGGGCTGCCACCGGACGACATCGTCGAGGACGTCGAAGCCATCCTCGCCTCCACTGAGGCCGTGGTGGGGCGCCTGCACGACGGCAGCCGGGTCAGCGTCGTCGTCGCTCCCTGCAGCCCGTTTTCGACGAGCAAGGAGCTGATGGTCGAGTCGGCGGAGCTCGCTCGCCGGCTGGGGCTCCGGCTGCACACGCACCTGGCCGAGACGCTCGACGAGGAGCGCGACTGCCTGGGGCGTTTCGGCTGCCGCCCGCTCGAGTACGTCGCGCGGCTCGGCTGGCTCGGTCCCGACGTCTGGTTCGCCCACGCCGTCCATCTCGACGCGAGCGAGGTCGTCCGCGTCGCCACCGCCGGGACCGGCGTCGCCCACTGCCCGAGCTCGAACGGGCGTCTCGGCTCCGGCATCTGCCCGGTGCGCCAGCTCGTCGAGGCGGGCGCACCCGTCGGGCTCGGGGTCGATGGCGCCGCTTCCAACGAGGCGGGCGTCCTGCAGACCGAGATGCGGCAGGCTCTCTATTTCGCGAGGCTGCGGGACGGGCACGCCACGGCCCTCTCACCGGCGGAGGCGCTCGAGCTCGGGACCTCCGGCGGAGCCCGCTGCCTCGGCCGGGCGGACCTCGGCCGCCTGGAGCCCGGGGCGGCGGCCGACATCGCCATCTGGCCCGGCGACGACCTCGGCGACGTGCCCGACCCCGTCGCCGGCCTCGTGTTGGGGCCCGACCGGCGAGTCCGCCACCTCCTCGTGGGCGGCGATCTCGTCGTGAGCGACGGTGAGCTCCTCGGGCTCGACCTCGCCGCCGCCCACAGCGACCTCGCCCGGCGGGCGCGGCGGCTGTGGCCCTGAGCGGGGCGTGCCCGTGAGCCCGGCGAGGGAGTTGGCGTGCTGATCCGCGAGGGCACGGTGGTCGACGCCGCCGGCGAGCGAAGAGCCGATGTGCGCCTGGCTTCCGACGGTCGCATCGCCGAGGTGGGTCGTCTCGCCCCGCTGCCCGGAGAGCTGGTGCACGACGCCACCGGCAAACTCGTCGTGCCCGGCGGTGTCGACGCCCATACGCACCTCAACATGCCCGTGGGAGCCGTCCGCGTGTCCGACGACTTCGAGAGCGGGACCCGGGCGGCCGCCATCGGCGGGACGACGACGGTCGTCGACTACGTCACCGTGCAACGGGGCGAGGACCCGATGGCGACCGTGGCGCTCTGGCGCTCCTGGGCCGAAAGGTCCGCCGTTGACTGGGGGTTGCACCTCACCTTCACCGAGGCCGTGCCCGAGGCAACCGTGGCCGCCGGCGTCGAGGAGGGCATCACGTCGTTCAAGCTCTACCTCGCCTATCCCGACCGACTCCAGGTCGACGACGGCACGGTCCTCCGGCTCATGCAGTCGGCCCGGCGCAACGGCGCTCTCGTCACGCTGCACTGCGAGAACGGGGGCGCCGTCGAGGAGCTTCGCCGGCAGGCGCTCGCCGCTGGGCGAACGGCCGTCATCGAGCACGCCTACACGCGGCCGGCCGCCCTCGAGGCCGAGGCGGTCGGCCGGGCCTGCGCGCTGGCGGAGGTGACCGGAGCGTCCATCTTCATCGTCCACGTCTCCTCGGCCCCCGCCCTGGCGGCCGTCCGCGCCGCCTGCGACCGCGGGGTCGATGTCCGCGCCGAGACCTGCCCACAGTATCTCTACCTCGACATTTCCCGGTTGGAGGGGCCGGACGGAGCCGACTACGTGTGCACTCCTCCGTTGCGCCAGCCCTGGCATTCCGAGGAGCTCTGGGAAGGACTCGCCCGCGGCTACATCCACACGGTCGCCACCGACCACTGTCCCTTCACACGTGCCGACCGTCGCAGAGGGATATCGGGGCGCCCGGGGGGAGCGGCTGACTTCACCGACATCCCCGGCGGCCTTCCCGGCATCGAAACCCGCCTCGCCCTCGTGTTCCAAGGCGTGCGCGCCGGCCGGATCAATGTGAACGACTGGGTGCGGCTCTGCGCGGAGGCGCCGGCGAAGACGTTCGGGCTGTGGCCACAGAAGGGCTCGCTCGCCGTCGGCGCCGATGCGGACGTGGTCGTGTGGGATCCCGAGAGGCTCCATTCGCTCGAGGCCGCCGACCTGCACATGGCCGTCGACCATTCTCCTTATGAAGGCCGCGTGGTCGTCGGTTGGCCCGAGCTGGTGCTGAGCCGGGGGCAGGTCGTCGCCAAAGACGACAGCTTCACGGGCGAAGCGGGTTGGGGCCGCTACCTGGCCCGGGCGCCCATCGGCGTCGATCAAGAGCGCTGATCGGCACCGCCTGCCACGGCCTCCGGCGCGCGGCCGGCGACGACGTCGGCTCCGGGGGTGAGGTCACCGTCCTGCACGACCCGCCACCCGCCCACCCACACGCCCTCGATGCCCACGGGGTACTCCCAGGGGGATTCGAACGTCGCCCGGTCGGCGATGACGTCACGATCGAACAGGACGAGATCGGCCGGTAGCCCGGGCCGGATCTCGCCGAGCACGCCCGCCCATCCGACGACGGCTGCGGCTTGCGAGGTCACCTTGCGGACCGCCTCCTCGAGGGAGAGCGCCCCGAGCTCACGCACGAAACGGCCGAGCACGCGGGGGAACGTCCCGTGCAGGCGGGGGTGCGGGTGGCCACCGTGATCGACGACGGCATCCGTGCCGATCGAGGTGTAGGGCTGGCTCATGAAGCGGGCGACGTTCTCCTCGACGTTGTTGAACGAGACGAGGGACATGCCCAGGTTCTCGTTCACCAGCAGGTCGAAGATGGCGTCGAAGGCCTCCTTGGAGGCGAGGTCGCTCACACCGGCCGCGGAGATGACCTCCGCGAAGGATCGGCCCACGAGCTCCGGCCGTCGCGATCTCGCCACCTTGAGCCCACTCCAGCCGTCGGAGAACCGCCACCAGTTGTCCCATGACGTCGTGTCCTCCATCAGCTGCAGGCGGAGCTTGGCGCGCACGCCCGGGTCGGACAGGCGAGCGATGGCCGCCTCATGGCCGCCGTCTTGAACCCACGGCGGGAGGAGGACGATGGCCGAGGTCGAGCCGGCGATGTAGGGATGGACATCAGCGGAGATGCTGACGCCTGCCTCGCGGGCGGCCGCGATGCGCTCGATCAGCACAGAGGCCTTGTGCCAGTTGTCCCGCCCGGCCGCCTTGATGTGGCTGTAGTGGAGGTGACAGCCGGTCCGAGCGGCTATCTCGAGCACCTCGTCGGTAGCTTCGACGACGCCGTCGCTCTCCGAGCGAACGTGGACGAAGAAGGGCAGCTGGCGCGCCGCCACGACCTCGCACAGGGCCGCCACCTCGTCGGTCGTCGCGTAGGCGGCCGGCACGTAAACGAGGCCGGTGGAGAAGCCCTGGCCCCCCTCGTCGAGGGCGGTTGCGAGCACCTGCTGCATCGCCTCGATGTCGGCGGCGCTGGCTTCGCGGGCGATGTCACCCATGACGAGTCGCCGGATGGTGGCATGACCGACGAGGAGGGCCGTGCGCGTCGTCGAGCTCGCCGTCACCGCCCGGTGGTAGTCGGCGAAGGCGCGCCACGTCCAGGCTTCGTCAGGGATGGTGCCGTCGAGGCCGGCGAGGAAAGCCATGTGATCGCCGATGTCGTCCTCGGAGACGGGCGCGGCCGATATGCCGTCCTGCCCGAAGACCTGAGCGGTGCAACCCTGTACGAGTTTGGGTGAGTCACCGATCGGCGGGGTTCCGGGCGAGTCGCGAAAGAGCGTGTACAGGTCGGAGTGGGAGTGAAGGTCGATGAAGCCGGGTGCGAGCACGTAGCCGGCTCCATCCACCGTCGAGGCCACGTCGAAGGGCGCCTGCCGCAAGGCTGGCCCGACGGAGGTGATCAGTCCAGCGTCGTCCACGACGACGTCGCCGGTGATCGAGGCTCCCTCGGTACCGTCGATGATGGTGGCTCCCCGCACCCAGAGCGACCGCGGCGCTTGCTGGCGAGCCACTTCTTGCATCCTTCCGGTTTGAGTGATCGCCAGCCTGGCGCTGGCTTGGCAACTGTATCGGCGCAGCCAGGGGCACAAAGGACGAATGGCCCTAGCCCGACACGCTCACGAACAGGCAAGATGCACGCATGCGAAGCTTTCTCGGTCGGGACATCTTGTCCCTCAAGGACATGGAGCGTGAGGAGTACTTCCAGATATTCCGGGTGGCGGACCGCTTACGACCGTACGCGGCGGAGCGCCGGAACGGCGATCTCCTCGAGCACAAGACACTGCTGACGGCCTTCTATCAGCCGAGTACGCGCACGCGGCTGGCGACGGAGGCGGCCATGCACCGCCTCGGTGGCCACGTGCTCGGCTTCTCCGATGCCAAGATGACGCGAGCCGGTGACTTCTATCAGGAGTCGATCAAGGACACCGTCCACATGCTGGAGTACTACGGCGATGTCATCGCCATGCGCCACTTCCAGCAGGGTGCGCCTGCAGAGGCGGCGCGTTGGGCGTCGGTCCCGGTGATCAACTGCGGCGACGGCTGGGGCGAGCACCCGACCCAGGTGCTCACGGACCTCTACACGATCTGGCAGGAGCGCGGCCGTCTCGATGGCCTCAACATCCTGCTCGTCGGGGACATGCGGATGCGGACGATGCACTCGATCCTGTATGCCATGTCGCAATTCGATCTCAAGGGTTTTGTCGTCTGTCCGGAGGACATGTCGCTCACCGCCGAGTTCAAGGCGGAGCTCGACGAGCGCAGCGTGCAGTACCGCGAGGTCGCGAGCGTCGAGGAGTGCATCGCCCAGGCGGACGTGATCTATATGGAGCCGGTCGTGCAGGCCGACTACACCCAGTCACGCGTGGAGGCGAGCGAGGAACGCGGCGGCACGCCGGCGGCCTACCGCGTCACGCGAGAGCTGCTGGCGGCAAAGGCCAAGTCCGACGCCATCATCCTCCACTCCCTTCCTCGCATGGACGAGCTGCCGCCGGACGTCGACAGCACGCGGCATGCCCGCTACTGGGTGGAGGCCTTCAACGGTGTCGTCATGCGCATGTCCCTTCTTTCCCTCGTACTCGGAGCAATGGAGTAAAGCCATGCAGACTCACCTTCGCGGCCGCGACCTCATCGACTTGCAGGAGTGGACGAAAGACGAGGTGGACACTCTGCTCGAGATCGCCTTCCACCTGAAGAGGGAGCGTGCCCTCGCAATCGGCCATCCGCTGCTGCGCGACAAGGTTCTCGCCATGCTGTTCTTCTTCTCGAGCACGCGCACCCGGGCCTCCTTCGAAGCCGGCATGGCGCAGCTCGGCGGCCACGCCCAGTTCATCGAGAGCCGCACCACCCAGATCGCCCACGGGGACACGCCGAAGGAGATCGGCGAGATCCTCGGCCGCTACAACGACGGCATCGCCATCCGCCACTGCGACTGGGGCGTCGGCAACGAGTACCTGCGGGCGGTGGCCGAGGCGAGCAGGGTGCCGGTGCTCAACATGCAGTGCGACGTCTACCACCCCCATCAGGCGCTTGCCGACTTGATGACGATCATCGAGCACTTCGGCAACCCGCGAGGGCGGACGGCCACGATCTCCTGGGCACACGACCCTTCGTACCTGAAGCCCCTGAGCGTCGCCCAGAGCCTTGTGCTCCTTTTGCCCCGTTTCGGGATGAACGTCCGCCTCGTGCACCCGCCCGAGTTCCCCCTCATGCCCGACATTGTCGAGCAGGCGAGGGAGAACGCCAGGGTCGCCCATGCGGGCTTCGAGCTCATGGACGACTTCGAGGCGGGTTTCGTCGACACCGACGTCGTGTATGCGAAGAGCTGGGGCGCCATGCTGACAACCTCTGACGAGGCCGAGGACACGCTCCTCATCAACAAGTACTCCTCGTGGATGACCGACGCCCGGCACATGAAGACGGCGAGCGACGACGCCATCTTCATGCACCCGTTGCCGGCTGATCGCAACGTCGAGGTGACCGACGAAGTCATCGATGGACCGCAGTCCATCGTCTACGACCAAGCCGAGAACCGCTTGCACGGCCAGAAGGCCGTGATGGCTCTCACGATGGGCTGATCGGTGGAGCCCGCCAACCGGCGTTTGGCCGTCGTTGCCATCGGCGGCAATTCGCTCATCAAGGACAAGCAGCACGAGTCGGTGCAGGATCAGTACATCGCCGCCAGGGAGACGTGCCACCACATCGTCGGGATGATCCGCGACGGCTGGAACGTCGTCATCTCACATGGCAACGGTCCCCAGGTCGGCTGCATCCTGCGACGTTCCGAGCTGGCAGCCAGCGAGCTGCACGAGGTTCCCCTCGACGTGTGCGGGGCGGACACTCAAGGTGCCATCGGATATGCCCTCCAGCAGAACCTCTTCAACGAGTTCCGCCGCTACGGCATGGACCGACACGCCGCCACGGTGATCTGCCAGATGGAAGTGAGAGCCGATGACCCTGCCTTCACGCATCCGAGCAAGCCGATCGGGTCGTTCATGGACCCGGAGATGGCCGAGCGCCGGCGGCAGCAGGGCTGGGACCTCATCGAGGATGCCAACCGCGGCTGGCGGCGCGTCGTGGCCTCCCCGGCACCGGTGCGCATCGTCGAGATGGAGGCAATCCGCTCGCTCGTGGCCGCTGACATCATCGTGATCACCGCAGGCGGGGGCGGCATCCCGGTCGTCGCCGATGCGGACGGCGATCTCGCCGGAGTCGCCGCCGTCATCGACAAGGACCTCGCTTCTGCCCTCTTGGCGACACAGCTCAACGCCGATCTCCTCCTCATCTCCACGGCAGTCGAGCAGGTTGCCCTTGACTTCGGCCGGCCCGACCAGCGATTCGTCGACCGCATGACCGCATCGGAGGCCCGGGCGCACCTGGCCGAAGGGATCCATTTCGCCCCCGGCAGCATGGCGCCGAAGATCCAGGCCGTCCTCAACTACCTCGACGGGGGCGGCAAGGAAGCCATCGTGACCGATCCCGCCAACGTCGAGCGGGCACTGGCGGGCGAGACCGGTACACGCTTCGTGCCCGATTGACGCCCGAGATTGACGCCCGAGCCGGTGGGGCCGACCACCGTGGTAGTCGGTTACGCGCACCGGTGTCCGGAACTCACTACCACCGCCAGACAGGCGGCCACTTCCGGACAGATAGCTTCAGGCCTTAGCGGCTCTTACCCACCGACGCTCACGGGCTTCCCCCGCTCGGTCTGGCCACCGTCACCTGCGTGCCCGGTCGCGTCGGCGCCGACGCCGGCCATCATGAGACCGACGGCCTCACGCGTGGTCGTGCGCGGGTCAGCCGAGCCGATGATCCGCCCCTCGTACATGACGAGGATCCGGTCCGAGATCGACATGACCTCGTCGAGGTCCTCCGAGATGATGAGCACGGCCGTGCCGGCGTCGCGTTGCTCCACGAGCCGCCTGTGGATGTACTGGGCGGCACTCACGTCGATGCCCCGCGTGGGTTGGGCGACGAGCAGAAGGCTGGGCTTGCCGGACAGTTCCCGGGCCATGATGAGCTTTTGGATGTTGCCCCCGGAGAGGTTCCTCGCCGGCGTGTCGAGACTCGGGGTGCGCACGTCGAAGGCCTCGACCAACTCCTGGCAGTGTCGCTTGATCGCGCGGGCACGGAGGAAGCCCAAGCGCGAATAGCTCCGCTTGTTGTTGTCCACGAGCATGAGGTTCTCGGCGACGGTGAAGTCGGGCACGATTCCGTCGCGCATGCGCTCCTCGGGAACATAGGCGAGCCCGGCGGCCCGCACCTCGGCTGGAGTGTCGCCCGCCACCTCGGTCCCGCCGAGGAGGATCGAACCGCTCGTCGGAGAGCGGATGCCTGCCACCGTCTCGGCGAACTCACGCTGGCCGTTTCCGGACACCCCGGCGATCCCGACGATCTCGCCGGCGTCGACTTCGAGATCGAGGCCGCGTACGGCCTCCTGGCCGCGGTCCCCTTTCACCTTCAGATCGCGCACCACGAGGCGGCTCTGGCCTCCGGCGGCGACGGCGGGTCGCACATCACTCGACAGCTCGTGCCCCACCATCATCTCGACGAGCCGGCTCTGGGAGGCATCCTCCCGCGAGAGGGTGCCGACCAGGCGGCCGGCTCGAAGGACCGTGATGCGGTCGGAGAGCTCGAGCACCTCGTTCACCTTGTGGGAGATGAACACGAGCCCCCGCCCGTTCTCCGCCAGCTGGCGGAGAACTCGGAAGAGATCGTCGACCTCCTGGGGGGTGAGCACGGCGGTCGGCTCGTCGAGGACGAGGAGGTTGACGTCGCGGTAGAGGGCCTTGAGGATCTCGACGCGCTGGCGCTCGCCGACTGACAGCTGCCAGATGATGGCCCGGGGATCCACGTGGAGGCCGTAGCTCTCGGCGAGCTCCTCGAGGCGGGTGGAGACCTTCCCGAGGTCCGTGAGCGGACCCCGAGACGACTTCAGGCCGAGGGCGACGTTCTCGACCACCGTCAAGGTGTTCACGAGCATGAAGTGCTGGTGGATCATCCCGATGCCGTGGCGGATGGCGGCGGCGGGCGACGAGATCTCGACGACCTCGCCATTGATGCGGATCTGCCCCGCGTCCGGGCGGTAGAGGCCGTAGAGGATGCGCATGAGCGTGCTCTTACCTGCGCCGTTCTCCCCGAAGAGGGTGTGAACTTCACCCGCACGGACGTCGAAGTCCACATGGTCGTTGGCGAGCACGCCGGGAAAGGCCTTGGTGATACCGCTCATCCGGAGGAGCGGTACAGCCTCCTCCGGATGAGCGGTAGCCGTAGCGGTAGCGCTAGTGGTTGCCACGTCGGCCTCCGTGCCGTCGCTATCTGATCACTGGGGGACCGTGAGGGACCCGTCGGTGATGTCGGTGATGAGAGTGTCAGCCCTTGCCTTCACCGTTGCCGGGAGCTTGTATCCCGGGTTGAAGACAATCTTCTCACCGCCGTTGCCGAGCCCGATGACGTAGGTGGCGTCGCCGAGCACGCCCGAGCGGATGTCCGTGATCATCTGGGTAAGGATGGGCGTCCAGTTGTAGACCTGCGCCGACACGACGTTGCTGGGCGCAAGGCTGGCCTGGCTCCACTGCGTGCTGAACCACGCGAGGTGATCAGCCCTGACAACGCCGATGGCTCCCACGACCGACTGCGAGCTGCCCGTGAGGACGTCGGCGCCGTCGGAGACGAACGTCTTGGCGGCTGTGGCCATCAGGCTGTCGTCGCTGAAGGAGCCGGTGTAGACGGGGTGGTCGGTGATCGTCGGGTCACACGCCTTGGCGCCGGCGACAAAGCCGTCGACGTACAGCTTGGCGTCGCCCGTCTCGATCGGCCCGATGACTCCCAGCACGTGCGACTTGCTGAGCATGGCGGCCATGCAACCCTGCACGTAACCGCCTTCGTTCGAGCTCGCCTCGTAGGCGAAGACGTTCTTCAGCCCGAACGTGGATCCGGCCGTACCCCAGGCGAAGGAGACCTTCGGGAAGAGGGGAGCGAGCTGCTCGACGGTTGAGCCGTACTGGGATCCGTGGGCGATGACGAGGTTGTAGCCCTCGGAGGCGTACTCGCGGATGATGTTGGCGGCGTCAGCGACCACGAACTCGTTGGCCGATACCGAGATCTGCAGGTGCTCGGTCGTCTTCAGGCTCTCGATGGCGCTGTACATCGACTCCGTGAACGCCAGGTCGTTCGTGGCGCTCGGAGCGATCAGGGCTACCTTGAGCACCTTCGGTCCAGAGGACGGAGTGGACGTGGTCGTGCTGGTCGAGCTGCTGCTGCCGCAGGCCGCCAGGCCAAGGGCCACACCGAGCGCGACGAGCAGCACGCCGACCTTCTTGGTCAGATGTGCGTGCATGTCATTTCCTTTCTTGTAAGCGGTGGTGAGTTGTCCTTCGAGACGCCTGACCGTTCCGCGGCCACGCCCCGAATCGTGGAGATCGCAGCAGTGTCAGGCATCAACCTCCTCTCTCGTAAGGCTTGCCAAGGACGGCGGGCTGCCGGAAACGGCGAGCCACGAGCAGGAGAGCCAAGATGGTGACGACGGCGGGAGCCGTGGCGGCGAGATCCGAGGCGCTGAGCGGGATGATGCCGAGTGACTTCCACTCGAGGACGACGGCGATCGTGAGCCCGTAGAGGACCGAGCCGCCCATGACCCCGAGGGGGCGCCAGGCGCCGAAGTAGACGAGCGCCACGGCGATGAACCCCTCGCTCTGCGTGAGGTTCTCCATGAAGATGCCGTCGTAGAGGAGCAGGGCTGCTCCCGCCAGTCCGGCCATCGTGCAGCCGATGAGCACGGTCGACCAGCGGATGCGGGTCACGCTGATGCCGACGGTGTCGGCGGCTGCCGGGTTCTCCCCGCAGGCACGGATCTTGAGGCCGTAGGTCGTGCGATTGAGGAGGAACGTGAAGACGGGGACGAGCAGGAAAGCCAGGTAGACGATGATCGTCTGCCTGAAGAACATGTTCCCGATGGCCGGTATGCGGTCGAGAAGGGGGATGCCGATGGGGCTCAGCTCGTTGATCGGGAGCGGCGTGCCCACGAGCTTGATGAAGAGAAGGTCGCTGAAGCCCAGCCCGAAGAGGTAGACCCCGATGCCGCTGATGCCCTGCTCGGCTTTCAAGGTGACGGACATGAAGGCGGTGATGACCCCCATCACCATCCCGACGCCTGCGCCCGCGAGGACGCCGTAGAGGAGGCTGCCCGTCTTGAGGGCGACGAAATAGGTCGTGAAGGCCGACAGGAGCATGATCCCGTCGACGCCGAGGTTAATGACCCCGCTCCGCTGGCCGAGAGTCTCA
>DASPSK010000459.1:0-4084 GCA_035623975.1 Acidimicrobiales bacterium
ACACGAGTGTGTCGCGCGGCAATAACGCCAGCGCGGTGGTGGGGACGTAGGGTACGACTCCGACGACGACGTCGACGGCTCCTGCGAGCGCTTGAGGAAGAGGGGCGAACAGATCGCCGTGGTAGGCGGTGACACCGTTGGCTCGCGCACAGGCGACCGCAGCCTCGTCGATGTCCGAGGCGACAACACGAGCGCCCGGACGACCGGTCATCAACGTCTTGGCAACGGCTCCGGCGCCGGTGCAGACGTCGATGGCCGCGCCGCCCGCCGGCAGGCGCTCGACGGCGCGACACGCAAGGGCCTCGCTCTGCCAGCGCGGGACGTACACACCCGGGTCGACCCTCATCCTCACTCCGCAAAACCAGACGCTGCCGGTGATCCAGGCGAGGGGCTCCCCCCTCAGGCGCCGCTCGACGAACGACTCGAGGAGCTCGGCATCGCCGCCCGCGCACGCCGCGAGCTCGGCCGCTTCCTCCTCGGCCGCCACGAACCCGGCGCCCGCCAGGAGAGCGCCGAGCGACCCAAAGTCGTGCTGCTTCGCCACGGTGATAATTGGAGCATGCCGGCGCCAGGGCTTCTCGAGCCCCGTGAGCCTCGTTCGGAGCCTGCAAGCAGGAATCATCGCTTTCGGCTTCACCGGGGCGGCGGAGCTCGACAGCTCTACCGCCTCGCCCGGGAGCACCTGGCCCGCGGGGCGGCCGCAAGAAAGCCGTTCCCCCGCCTGACGCGGCGACCCCTCCGGCCCTTCGCTTAGGCTCCGAATGGTGCTGACGCCCCCGGATGCCCTGTCCGACGAGGGTTTGGTGCGTGTGCTCCGTGACGGTTGGGGTGTGGTGGCTGCGTCCGTCGAATATCGAGCCGTTGGTTTCGGCAGCCACCACTGGAACGTGTTGGGCGCCGACGGCCTCCGTCGCTTTCTCACCGTTGACGACCTGGAGACCAAGAGGGAGTCCCTTCTCGAGCCTGCGACGAGGGCGTACGAGCGGTTACAAGCCGCCCTGGCCACCGCCAGGGAGCTGCACCGAGCAGGGGCGAGCTTTGTGGTGGCGCCGATCCCGACCGTTGCAGGCGAGCCTGTTGTGCGCACGGAAGGGCGATTCGCTGCAGCGCTCTATCCGTACGTGGAGGGCGAGAGCTACGCCTGGGGCGATTTCTCGACGCCTGCTCATCGGGCCGGGGTGCTCGACTGCCTCGTCGCTCTCCACGGCAAGTCGACGAGCACGCTTCCAAGTTCCACGGATGACGGCCTCTGCGTCCCGCATCGAGACGAGCTCGGGGCGGCTTTGCAGGCGGGCGGGGCCGCCGTCGAGGAGGGGCCGTACGCCCGCCTCGTCTCGCAGCTACTCATCAGGAACGCCGACAAGATCCGGCGACTGCTGGCTCGCTACGACGATCTCGTCCATGAGCACCGGCACGAGCCGGTGCCAACCGTCGTCACCCATGGCGAGCCCCATGCTGGCAACACAATGCTCACCGCAGCAGGCTGGGTGCTCGTCGACTGGGACACAGCGCTGCTCGCCCCGCCCGAGCGCGACCTGTGGAGCCTGGATCCGGGTGACGGATCGGCGTTGCGCGCCTACGCCGGCGCCACCGGGGTCGTGCCCCGGCCCCTCCTGCTCGAGCTGTACGCCGTCAGGTGGGACCTCGCCGACATCGCTGCCTGCGTGAGCCAATTGCGGGCAGCCCGCTCCGACCGCCCAGACGATCAGCAATCGTGGGACGTGCTGTCAGCCTTGATCGCCCGCCTGCCCGGCTAACCGGGTCGCGGCGGCGAGTTCCTGCGGCTGCTCTCACGAGCACGCCCACGAGGGGCAAGCACCCACGAGCGCACGCTGTGAGGTCGGCCCCAGACGACACGCCTTTAGGATGCGGAGCGCGGACTGCGTGACCGAGCCGCCCGCCACAACAGACAGAGGTGAGGGAATGGGCACGAGGCACAAGCCGGCTGGAGCAGCCCTGCAGGAGGCTGACGTCGATCTCTTGAGGAAGCAGTTCCAGGCGGATGCCGGCCTGCGGATCGTGCAGAACGCGGTTACCCGTGTGACGGTCGACGACGTCGCCATCGACCGCACCATCGTGAACGAGGCCGATCACACGATGTCGGCCTCCCTCGACGACTGGAAGGTGACGAGCCAGGGCAAGAGCGGGCGCTGCTGGCTCTTCGCCGGGCTGAACCTCCTGCGAGCAGGCATGATGGCCAAGCTCAACGTGAAGGAGTTCGAGTTCTCGCAGAACTTCGTGATGTTCTGGGACAAGCTCGAGCGGGCGAACTACTTCCTGGAGGCCGTCATCGAGACGGCCGGGCGCGACATCGACGACCGCACGGTCGCCTACCTCCTTGACTCGGTTGGAGGCGACGGTGGCCAGTGGAACATGTTCGTGGCCCTCGTCGACAAGTACGGCCTCGTGCCGAAGCCGTTCATGCCCGAGACCCAGAGCTCCTCGGAGACCGCCCGCATGAACTCGATCCTGCGGCGGGTGCTGCGCAAAGGTGCGCTCGAGGTGCGCGCCGCCGCGAAGGACCTGGAGGCGGCTCGCGACCGCAAGACAGACATCCTCCAGGTCGTCTACCGCCTCCTCTCGATCCACCTCGGCACCCCTCCGCAGCAGTTCCTCTGGCAGTGGCGGGACGAGGACAAGTCGTTCCACCGGGACGGGCTCCTCACGCCGAGGGAGTTCGCCGAGTCCTACATCACGCTGCCGATCGACGATTACGTCTGCCTCGTCCACGACCCGCGACCGACGAGCCCGCCGAATCGCACTTATACGGTCGAATACCTCGGCAACGTCGTCGGTGCACCTCCCGTCATTTACCTGAACGTCGACATGGCCCTGCTGAAGGACCTCGCAGCCCAAGCGATCGAGTCGGGCGAACCCGTGTGGTTCGGGTGCGACGTCGGGAAGATGATGAGCAACGACTTCGCTCTCTGGGACGCCAGGCTCTTCGACTATGACTCGGTCTACGGCGCCTCCCTCGACCTCTCCAAAGCGGAACGGCTCATCGCCCATGAGTCCCAGATGACCCACGCCATGCTCTTCACGGGCGTCGACAGGCTCCACGGTGCCCCGCGCCGATGGCGGGTCGAGAACAGCTGGGGCGCCGAGCGGGGCCGAGACGGCTTCTACACGATGAATGACAGCTGGTTCGACGAGTACCTCTTCGAGATCGCCGCTCGCCGCCAGCTGTTGCCGCCAAAGCTGCGGAAAGCCCTCAAGGCCGAACCAACCGTCTTGCCTGCCTGGGACCCAATGGGGGCACTCGCCCACTGAGCTGGCCAGGGCCTAATTGCAGGGCTCAATGGCCAGGGCTCAGCTGCTCGGGCAGGCGCGCGGGTCGTAGAAGGGCAGTGACTGAATGGCGGAGCTCGGCGGGCTGAGCACCGGCCAGGGGTTCGGAACCGTGGTCGTCGTGGCCGTCGTAGAGGTCGGCGCCGTGCGGTGATGCACCGGCACGTTGACCGAGAAATTCGTACCGGTCACGAGCATGACGTCGGTGCCGTCGAGGGTGTGCCCCTCGGCCATCGAGACGATGCCGCTCAGCGACTGGACGAACCGTTCGGCCTCGAGCTGGTGCCCGCGGGAGTAGTAGACGATCGCCTGTGAGATCGGGCCGACAGGCGTCGAGGCGCCCGTGCCCACGACGTGGTAGCCGAGCGTCGCGAGCCGGCCGGCGACGGCGCTGTCCTCGCCGGGGTCCGAGGTGCCGTTGACGACCGAGACCGACACCGCGCTCGGGGGGATGCTCGACCCGGGCGGCGTGGAGACACCCTCGAACCGGTCGATGGCTGCCTGGTCTTGCGGGTACCACGGGAGGACGACGGATCCGAAGTCGATGCCTTCCCAGAGGTAGTCGTCATGATCCTCGACGTTGGGGAGGGTCTGCTCAGGGGCGCTGAGCGGGTTCACGTTGTGAAAGGCGAGTACGAGGTGCACCATGTCGGTGAGCGAGAGCCCGGAGTCGACGGTGAGCTGCGGGGCGAGGGCGCCGAGGATCGAGTTGTCGGTCAGCGGATCGTCCAGCCCCCTCTGCTCCATGGCCGCGGCGAGGATGCGGAGGAATTCGTGCACGCGAATGATCCGGCCG
>DASPSK010000486.1:0-3774 GCA_035623975.1 Acidimicrobiales bacterium
CGCCGGCAGGGTCGCGCCAGGCACTCAGATCGACCTGGGCGGGCCGGCGGGCGTCGTTTCGCGCGCCCAGCGAGACCCCGTACACGGCTTTCGGTAGAGACGCCGGCAGGGACGAACACGGCGGGACAGGCCCGTCGTCACGCCGTCTTGGCGGCCCGATTCGCCTGGACCGTGCCGAGGGCGATCCATCCCAGGATCCAAACCAGACCGATCACGAGAAGAACGGTGTCCCCACTTCGCCCTCGATTGGTCGCTACCGCTATCACCCCGAGCGCCACGGGGCCGACGCCGGAGATGGTCAGCGACGTCGAGGCGGCGCGATGACCGGCCATCCACGCATCGTCGCTCCTCATCGTCGATGGCAGGCGGATGCCTACGAATCCATTCCTCGGCAGCCGGCCAGTCGCCGCCATGCGTCCGAGGATGATGAAGAGCAAGCCGGTGAGGCCGACGATGATGACGCTGAGGATGAGCGATCCTACAGGGGACGAAATGGGACGAAATGGGAACACTTCCGACCTGGAACACTTCCGACCACCCTGCTCCCCACTTTGGAGGTTGTTCGAGGCCAGCCACCGATCAACACCGCGTACGCGATCTCGACTCCGGGGGGCTTCGTGGGAGGATGAAGCCCGTGGCGACAGTCCGCGTCAGCCTGCTCGTCATGGCGGCCCTGCTGCTGGCGGCTTGCACGTCCTCAAAGCCGGCAGCGAGGACCACGACGACACGGTCCTCGAGTCATCCGACGACTTCGGTGGCCACTTCGGCCAACCCGCCTGGATGGGTTCCCGTCGCCTTTGGGGACGGTCGGGTCTCGGTGCCGGCGAACTGGTCTGTGCTCTACGGCCAGCCTCCGTGCGTGGTTGGGCACGCGCCCGGCGAGCTGTTCGTCAATCCCCTTTCCGGTGTGTACCACTGCCCCGAGGACACAGCGCCAGGGCCGTCAACGATCGTGGACCTGGAGGCGCTCTCGCCAACGGCCAAGGCCGGCGCGAGAGCGCTCACCATCAACGGCATCACCGTGCGGGAAGCCCTCAGCGGTACGGCGATCGCCAACACCTACCTTGTGCGCTCGCTCGGACTCCAGGTCACGGTGAACGGTCCACAGGCGCGGTCCGTCCTGTACACACTGGCCAGGTCGCCCCGCGCTGTCGTGCTTGGGACCGGTCCGGCCCCTCGAACCCCTTCTTCGTGGCGTCGGTTGTCCTTTGCCGGAGTGCGAGCGGACGTGCCCGGCACCTGGCCGGTCACGAGGACGGACGTTTACGGATCGAACTGCTCGCCGGAGCAGGCGATCGAGTTCCTCGGCGCGGCATCCGCGGTGCTGGACACCGATCGCAAGCTCCTCCTGCCGCCCTGCCCCTACTTCCCCACCCCCCAACCACCCCAGGTCGCCTCGTTGGGACTTCGCATCGACAGGACCACGGTCTACCCGCCGCTCATTCACGCGCACTTCGGCACGTGCCTCCACCTTCACGGCCTGAACGCTTGCCCTGTAACCTCCGACGCATACTCGATCCTCGTGCTCAAGGTGACTGTGCCCGGGCGTCGGAGATCGGTCATGGTCTCCATCGGGTTGGCCGGGAACGGGATGGTCGCCCGGACGATCCTGCACTCGCTGCGTGCAGCCTGAGCTGATGACCCCCACGCCTCGAGCCGCCGCCCTTGCCGTCGTCCTCCTCGTGGCCGTGGGGCTGCTTGCGGGCTGCACGGCCCCTCCCGAGAACACCGCTGTCGTCCACGGCGTGTTGGAACGGCCCATGCTGAGCGACTTCCCCGTGAGGAACCGGCAACCTCTTCCCGCAGCTGGGGTCGTCCTGGCTGCCCACGACTCCAAGGTCGTCGCCACCGTGAGTGTGGGCACGAACGGAAGATTCTCCCTGCGCTTGCCCCCGGGCAATTACACGCTGTATGCGCGGGTCGCTGGGTTCCCCCGAGGAACGACGTGCCAAGCAGCCCATGTCGTGCAGGCCAAAGCCGACCAAGCTGTCTCGGCGGACGTGTTCTGTCGCTACCCGCTTGCCACTGTGGGCTGATTCCTCCGGGTGTCGAGCACGCTCCGGGTTTCCCGGGCGATCTCCAGGTCTTCGCGTGCTGCCAACACGAGCACGCTGACGGAGCCGTCGAGCGAGCCGATCGCCCGATCCGGCCCACCGCCTGCATTGGCCAGCGCGTCAATGCGGACATCGAGGAAGTCGAGTCGGGCGGCCGCAAGGGCACGAATCTCGGGGGAGTTCTCGCCCACGCCTCCGGTGAACACGAGGGCATCCATGCCCCCGAGTGAGGCCGTCATCGCCGCGACGGCGGCGCAGAGGCGGTGAACGTACACGTCGAGGCCGAGCTGGGCATCCGGCTCGCCCGCCTCAGCCCTGGCGAGGACCTCCCGCATGTCTGGCGTTCCGGTGAGCCCGAGCAACCCTGAGCGGTGCTCCAAGGTGTAGGCGAGCTCAGCGGGTGGCGTGCCGACGTGTTCTTCGAGCCATAGCACGAGACCCGGGTCCACGCTGCCGGAGCGTGTCGCCATCACGAGACCCTCGAGGGGCGTGAAACCCATCGTCGTGTCGACCGAGCGCCCGGCGGCGACGGCCGCCAGCGAGGCGCCCGCGCCGAGGTGGCACGTGACGAGGCGGAGCTCTGCCACACCTCTGCCGAGGAGCTCAGCGGCCCTGCGGGAGGCGTAGGCATGGGAGAGACCGTGGAAGCCAAAACGCCTCAGGCTGAACCGGCGGCGCCACTCCGCCGGGAGGGCGTAGGTGGCGGCTGCGGCGGGCAGACCAGCATGGAAGGCGGTGTCGAAGCAGGCGACCGCGGGAAGGTGAGGCAGCGCCGCGGTGGCGGCTTCGAGGGCCGCGAGGGACTTTGCCTGGTGGAGTGGCGCCAGATCGGCGAGGGCGCGCAGCTGGGCGACGACGCCGTCGTCGATCCGCACCGGGCCTGTGAAAGCCGTGCCCCCGTGGACGATCCGGTGGCCCACGGCGTCGACGTCGCCGCAGCGGGCAAGAGCCTCTGAGAGCGCTCCCGCCTCGGCCTTCCCGCCGGGGGCGGGCAGGTCGATGGCGGCCGTGAGCTCGTCGGCACCCCCGAGGACGCGGAGCTTCAAGCTGCTCGAGCCGGCATTGACGACGAGGACCCGCATGACCGCCCCTCAGTGGGGCCAGGTCCATTCACGGATCTCGGGTGGATCATCGCCGACGTCCCGGCTGTAGCGACGGCAGGCGAGGCGACGATCGCTCATCTCCTGGCGGATGTGCCCGGCGCGCGAACCCAGGCCGGGCACCCGGTCGATGACGTCGATGACGAGGTGGAAGCGATCGAGGTCGTTCAGCATCACCATGTCGAAGGGCGTCGTCGTCGTGCCCTCTTCCTTGTAACCGCGCACGTGCAGGTTGTCGTGGCCGTGACGCCGGTAGGTGAGGCGGTGGATGAGCGAGGGGTAACCGTGGTAGGCGAAGATGACGGGCCGGTCGGTCGTGAACATGGCGTCGAATTCTGCGTCTGCCATGCCGTGAGGATGTTCGCTCGGAGGTTGCAGGCGCATGAGGTCGACGACGTTCACGACGCGGACGGCCAGCTGGGGAAGGTGCTGGCGGAGGAGGTCGGCAGCCGCCAGGGTCTCCAAGGTGGGCACATCTCCGCAGCACGCCAGCACGACGTCAGGCCCGCCCTCCCCGTCGTTGCTCGCCCATTCGAAGATGCCCGCCCCGCGGGTGCAATGGATGATGGCGTCGTCCATCGGCAGCCAGCTCAGCTCCGGTTGCTTGCCGGCCACGATGA
>DASPSK010000495.1:0-3143 GCA_035623975.1 Acidimicrobiales bacterium
CGTCGGCCGGGCGGTCATGCACCTCCTGGGGGGCTCCGAGCTGGCGGAGGACGCCGTGGCTCATGACCGCGATGCGGTCACCCATCGTCATCGCCTCGACCTGGTCGTGGGTGACGTAGACGACCGTCGTCCCCGTGCGCAGGTGGAGCTCGACGAGCTCGGCCCGCATCTCGACGCGAAGGCGGGCGTCCAGGTTCGACAACGGCTCGTCCATCAAGAACGCCTTGGGGTGACGGACGATGGCCCGGGCGAGGGCAACCCGCTGGCGTTGCCCGCCCGACAGCTGGGAGGGCTTGCGCTCGAGGAAGTCGCTCAGCTGGAGCGACGCCGCCGCCTCCTCGGCCACCCGCCGACGCTCCGGGGCGGGCACGTGGCGAGCTTTGAGCGGGAACTCGATGTTGTGGCGCACGCTCAGGTGCGGGTAGAGGGCGTAGTTCTGGAACACCATGGAGACGTCCCGATCGCGGGGCTCGACGGCGGTGACGTCGGTCCCGCCGATGCGCACCGTGCCGGCCGACGGTGTCTCGAGGCCGGCCACGATGCGAAGCAGCGTCGACTTGCCGCACCCGGAGGGGCCCAACAGGACGAGAAACTCTCCCGGCGCCGCGCACAGGTCTATAGAGGCGAGGGCGATCGTGGAGCCGAAGCGCTTCTCGATGTGCTCGAGCTCGACGCTGGCTGGCTCCATCTAGACCCGTGAGTTGTAGGAGGCGATGGCGGCGTTCGACTGTGAGACGGTCGACGCAAGAGCCGTCGCCGCCGAGGCTCCGCTCGAGATAGCCGTCAGCCCGTTGATGATGTCCGTCTCCACCTGGCTGAGCGGACCGGCGACGGCGCCAGCCGTGGCAGCGCTCGGCTTGGTGTTGAGCACCTGCTCGTAGGCGACCTTATAGGCCGGCGTCTTCGCCCAGGCGGCGACGAGGTTCGGCTCGGTCACGGCAGCTGTCGTGATGGGGATGTAACCGCTGCCGAGCGACCAGGTCGCCATAGGACCGGGCTCGAGGAGGAACTTGATGAACTGCCACGCGCCGTCCTGGCTCTCGGGCGCGGAAGTCTTCACCATGAAGAGCCCGCCGCCTCCGTAGGGAACGCCCCCGGGGCCGGGCGGTGCCGGCAAAGGACCGATGCCGAGCTTCACCTTCGGGTAGGTGCCGATCACCAGCAGGACCGTGCCGAGGGCGGCGCTCGTGTCGCTCGTCATGGCCGCCGTCTCGACGGAGCCCTGATAACCGGCGATGGCGAGAAGGTTGTCGTAGGCGCCTGTCCCATTGCCTGGCGTGGCCTGTGCGAGCTTGGACTTGTACATCTCCTCGTAGAAGCCGAAGAGCTCGAGCCCGTCGGCTCCACCGAAGGTGACCTCGGTGGCGCGCTGGGTGCGGCCGTTGCCGTTGTTGACGAGCAAGGCGCCCTGCATGCCGGTCCAGTCCTCGAACTCGGACGGCGTGAGCTTCAGGCTCGTGCCGAACTTGGCCACACCCTTGGAGACGATCGTCTCGGCCGCGCTCTTGTAGTCGGCCAGCGTCGCCGGCGGGTTCGCCGGGTCGAGGCCGGCCTTCGTGAAGGTGTACTGGTTGTAGTAGAGGATCTGCGTCGACTCGTTCCACGGCATCGCCCAGAGCACGTCCTTCACGCGGAAGAACTCGACGGCCGACGGCAGGATGCCGGCGATGTCGAAGCTGCTGTCGGCAGCCACGGCGGACTCGGCCGGCATCACGGTCTGGCTGTCGATCAAGATCTGCAGATCGATGTTCTCGATCTGCACAAGGTCGGGGAGGCTGTTCGATTCGGCCGCGGCCGTGTAGGCCGTCATCGTGTCGGTGTAGCTCGACTGGTTGACGAGCAAGACCTTCACGTCCGACTGCGACGAGTTGAACTGCTTCGCCAGCTGCTGGAGCGTCGTCAGGTTCGCCTCGGTCATCGAGTGCCACATCGTCACCGGCACCGGCTTCTTCTTCGCCTTGGCAGCCGCCCCGAGCGGAAAAGCCGGCAGCGCCGCGGCCGTCGACGTCGTCGCCTTCGAACTTGGGCTGCTGGCGCAGGCACCCAGGGCTGCGCCGGCGCCGGCCAGCCCCATGAGCTGAAGGAACCTGCGCCTGTCTAGGGCCGCTGGTCCACGGTGGTCGTTCATCTCAGTCCTCCTGGGGCGAACCCTAATCCGCCTGGCGGCTGAGCCTTCGCTCGCCCGCGCGGGAGATCACGGATCGAGGTCGTGCGCCCGCCGGTAGCCGCCTCGGTGATGCAGTAAGGGCGTGCCCCCGGTCTCCACGCCGAGATCGAGCACCCTCCCGAGCACGAACACGTGGTCGCCCGCATCCGTCTCCGAGCCGAGCTCGCAGTCCACCCAGGCGACGGCACCTCCGATCACCGGGTGACCCGAAGGGGCCCCGCGCCAGGCGACGCCGGCAAACTTGTCCGTCTGGGAGACGGCGAAGCGCCTCGAGAGCTCCGCTTGATCGGCGCTGAGGACGCTGACCACGAAGGCCCCCACGGTCGAGATGGGCGGCCAGCTCGTCGAGCGCCGGTCCACGAAGAAACCCACCAGCGGCGGCACCAACGACACGGGCACGAACGTCCCCACGCTCAGCCCCCGGGGCGTGCCGTCGACGATGCCGGCCACGATGGCGACGCTCGTCGGCACATGGCCGAGGACGGCTCGGAACCGCTCCCCGCTCACGACCTGTCTGCCCGCCATCTCCGGCACGGTGCAACCATACGGCGCCGAGGGGGCGAGTCCTCGCCCGCGCGGGAAGCCTTCGCCTGAGTCGAGCGGGACCGGTTGCCGCTTGAGCGGCCCTTGCTATGGTGACCGGGTGCAGGCGCCCTCGGGAGCCGTGTCTCCCGCCCCCGGTGGCTCTCACCGGCTCGACGCGAGAGCATCCCGCCTCCTCGGCATCGCCTCGGTGATCTTCGCCGTGGGGCTGGCAATCGGGCTGGCTCTCCACGGCAATCAGGTCGACATCGACGTCTACCTCATGGGCGGCGCCCACTTCCTCAGCCCGAACCTCTACTCGTTCACCTCCGACCGCCTCTACTTCACCTACCCGCCCTTCGCCGCTCTCATCTTCGCTCCGCTCGGCCAGCTGAGGCGGACACCCGCCCAGGCCATCTGGGGACTTGCCGGTGTCGGGGCGCTCGGATGGCTG
>DASPSK010000496.1:0-10073 GCA_035623975.1 Acidimicrobiales bacterium
CTAGGCAACACCCCGGATGCCAGGTCCGGCATCGCGCGAAGACCGCAGCTTCCTTCGCCGGTTGACCGACGCGGAGGCATCAAGCCTCCAGAGCCGGAGCCGGCGAAGGAGCTATTCGCGCGGGTCGGTACTGTTCCGGCAGGGGGACATCGGAGACGAGATCTTCATCCTTCGCGCCGGTCGGGTGAAGGTGTGCGCCCGGCGGGCCAGCCGCGAAGTGATTCTCGCCGTCCTCGACGCCGGAGCGCTTCTCGGGGAGCTGAGCTCCGTGGACGGGAGCGCGCGATCGGCGACCGTCATCGCCCTCGAGGACGTCGAAGTCGACGTGACGACGCATGGCGAGTTCAACGAGTTGCTCGAGGAGCATCCCCGCGTCGCCACAGAGTTGCTGCGCCTTGTCGCTGGCCGGCTTCGCGACGCCTCCCTGCGACAGCTCGAGTTCGGCACCATGGACACGCTGGGTCGCCTCTGTGCGAGCCTGACAGAGCTGGCAGCTCGGTACGGACACGAGAGCGGCGGCGCGACCGAGATCACTCCGCCGTTCCACCAGGGCGAGCTGGCCTCCTGGTCGGGCATGTCCCGGGAGGCCGTCGTGAAGGGTTTCCGCCAGCTGCGAGGTCTCGGTTGGCTCTCCATCGAGGGCCAGACGCTCATCCTGCACGACCCCGCTGCCATCCACCGCCGCGCCCACAGCCGCTGAGACCGGGGCGCGCCAGGCCGGTGTATTCGGCCTGCGCCCGAGGTCTCCCGGCCAATTCGTCCTGGCCGTGGGCCCTCGGCGTGGTGCGCTTGCGGGCGCAGGGCCGGGTCCTCGGCTGGCTCGTCGACGCCCGTCTCAGCTGGGGACCGCCGTCGACCAGATGTGTCCTGAGCTGGGCTCATGCCTTTGACACACCCGATCTTTAGCCTGTGAGACATGGCCTGTGGGTGGTTCGGCGCAACCGGTGGGAGCCACCTGGGCGCTGCGGCTCCCGAGCGGCGCCCAGGTGGATCAGAGGCGCCGCAGGACCGTGACGACCTTGCCGTAGATCTCGACGTCGTCCGGTCGGAACTCCATCTCGCTCAGATGGGCGTTCGCCGGGACGAGCACGACCTTGCCCCTCCGTCGCTTGAACGTCTTCACGGTGGCTTCCTGGCCGTTGATGCCGGCGACGACGATGTCGCCCGGCTCGGCATGCCGCTGGCGCCGGACGACGACGTAGTCGCCGTCGAGGATGCCTGCGTCGATCATGGAGTCGCCGCGGACCTGCAGCATGAAGAGCTCACCCGGGCCGGTGAAGTCCTCCGGCAGGGGCAGCACGTCCTCGACCGATTCCTCGGCGAGGACGCCCGTGCCGGCGGCGACGCTTCCGACGAGCGGGACGTGCGCGGCCGGGCGGACGGCCAGGGCAGCGCCGGACTGGGGCTCGAAGCTCACGACGATCGTCCTCGGCCGTTCGGCGTCCTTGTGGAGATAGCCGTCCCGCTGCAGGACCTTCAGGTGGGCGTGCACGGTCGAGGGCGACGTCAGCCCGACGGCCTCCCCGATCTCACGGACCGACGGCGGGTACCCTCGTTCGCGGATCGACTCGGCGATGAATTCGAGAATCTTCCGGCGCTTTCCGGTCAAGCTCGCCTCGGGCATCCGGACCTCCTGGTGTCGGCCGTCGTTGCTCCCACGATAACGCCGGCGCACGGACGTTGCAAACATTCGTTCGTGGAACGTGCGTTCGGAATGCAGTTGACAACGAACAGTCGTTCGTGGTTCCATGGCGATGGCGAACATGCGTACGACTGGTCGCCGCCGCATCCGTCGAGAGCCGGTTCGAGCAAAGGAGGGTTGCCATGAGGGCCGAAGCACGAGCGTGGTCGGACGCACCGTTCGAGGACGGTCACGGACACCTCGGCCACGAACAGCCTGCGGGCGCGCCACGACCTGCGCCCCGATACGCCCCTCGGCGTGCTGAAGGCCAGCAGTCGGAGCGAGAGCCGTCCTGGAACGTCCTCACCGAGGAGCTGGTGTCGTTTCCCCGGCCCGGCCGCCATGCCACGCTGGCGGACCTCACGGGTGTGCACCCGCGGGGTGAAGGCGCTCGTGAGGTTCGCGATGATGCCGCCCGTGCCCGGCGCTACGGCGAGGCATGGCTCGAGCGGGAGCTCGTCGCCGTGCGTTACCTGGCCGATTCGGGCTATCCGGCCCTCGAGCGCCGTTGGGCCCCCCCGGGCGCGGCCCCGCGGGTCTCGGCGTTGCGATCCTCGACGCCCCGCCGCCGTGCGCCGGCCGCCACCCGCCTCGCGCCGGCCGCCACCCGCCACCTCACCGACGGCTCGGCGGCGCTCGCCCTCCCGCTGGCGTTCGGGGACGGTCTCCAGTGGGAACCCGAACCGGGCCGGCGCTTGCAGCGCTCGGGTGCGACAGATCCGGTGCGCCGAGACGGCCACGCCCAGGCGGCGGCGAGCTGCCGCCCGCACGCCGCCATCAAGCCGCGAGGGTTGCGACGCCTGCTCCCCGGCGTCGCTACCCTCGCCGCCCTGGCGGGAATCTGGGCCGGTGCAGGCGTGCTGGCGTCCAGCCACGCTCGTCCCCTGGCCGTCCTGCCCGGCTCGGTCAAGGTCCCCGGCGGCTACATGTACGTCGTGCGCCCCGGTGACACGCTGTGGTCCATCGCCACCCGGCTCGACCCTGGGGGCGACCCGCGGTCGCTCGTGGCGCAGCTGGCCGCCGAGGTGCCGGGCGGGACGCTTCAGCCAGGTGCTCGCCTCAGGTTGCCCTAGCGGCGCGGCCGCCACCGCCGACGCTACGGTCAGGGTGTGCGTTGCCCGTGGTGCGGCGCGGCCGATGATCGTGTCGTCGACTCGCGAGAAGTGGAGCAAGGGTCGGCGATACGGCGCCGTCGTGAGTGCCTCTCCTGCTCGCGGCGGTTCACGACCTACGAGCGGGCGAGCGGGGCGGTTGTCGTCGTCCTCAAGCGCTCTGGCCAGAGAGAGCCCTTCGAGCGGCGCAAGGTCGTGGCGGGAGTGCGCGCCGCCTGCAAGAACCGTCCCGTCGACTTGGAAGCCATCGAGACGCTGGCATCCGACGTCGAGGAGGTGGTGCGTTCGAGCGGCCCCGAGATCAGCAGTGAAGGCGTCGGCTTGGCCGTATTGGAGCGGCTGCGGCTGCTCGACGATGTCGCCTCCGTCCGTTTCGCCAGTGTCTACAAGGGTTTCGAGGACGTGGGCGATTTCACGAGAGAGCTCGGGCTCCTCCGCGAGGACCGTGACGGCCGCGACGAGACACCCCCGGCTCATGGTTGAGCTCTTCGAGGAGGTGCCCGCCCGCGTGCTGGCGGTGTACGCCCACCCCGACGACCCTGACATCTCCTGCGGGGGCTCTCTCGCAAAGTGGGCTCGTGCCGGCAGCGAGGTCCACGTCGTCATCTGCGCCGCCGGCGACAAGGGCTCGAGCGATCCGAACGCTGACCCTGACACCGTCACGGCGCGCCGCGCCGGCGAGGTGGGTCAAGCTGCCGCCATCTTGCGACTCACCGGCCATTACCTGCTCGGGCGAGCCGACGGCGAGTTCGAGAACGATCTCGAGCTGCGATGCGAGCTCGTGCGCCTCATGCGCACACACAAGCCGGAGGCGGTCGTGTGCCCCGACCCCACGGCCGTCTTCTTCGGCGCCCACCACTACAACCACCGTGACCACCGGACGGTGGGCTGGGCGACTCTGGATGCCGCCGCGCCGGCGTCCGGCTCGGCGCTGTACTTCCCGGAGGCCGGTCCCGCTCACCCCGTCCCGCTCGCTCTCCTGTCGGGCTCGCTCGAGGCGAACCTCTGGGTGGACATCTCCACGACGATCGACGACAAGCTGAGGGCCGTCGCCTGCCACGAGAGCCAGCTGCTCGACGCGAACGACTGGTTCGCTTCCGCCCTTCGCGACGGTGCCCAGCACGCCGGCCGCCAGGCAGGTGTCGCCTACGCCGAGGCCTTCCGGAGGGTGCGGCTGACGTGAGGAGCATCCCGCGGCAGGCCTCGGGCACCTCGGCGACCAGGACCGCTCTCGACGTCGTGCACGTCGACATGGACTGCTTTTACGCCGCCGTCGAAATGCTCGATGACCCCTCGCTCGCGGGCCGGCCCGTCATCGTCGGCGGCACGGGGCTCCGCGGGGTGGTCGCCGCCTGCTCCTATGAAGCAAGGGCGTCCGGCGTCCATTCCGCCATGCCGATGGCCGAGGCACGACGACGCTGCCCCCAGGCGGTGGTGCTCGGCGGCCGCCACGACCGCTACGGCGAGGTGAGCGCCCAGCTCCACTCCGTCTTCCACGAGTTCACCCCCGTCGTGGAACCGATCGCGCTCGACGAGGCGTTTCTCGACGTGTCGGGCAGCCATCGGCTCTTCGGCACGAGTCTCGAGATCGCTTCCGCCATCCGCCAGCGCGTGCGGGACCAGCTGCACCTCGATTGCTCCGTCGGGGTCGGCCGCTCGAAGCTGATCGCAAAGCTGGCTTCGAGAGAGGCCAAGCCGCGGGCTGCTCCGAACGGCCCGAGGCCCGGCAGGGGGGTGGTGGCCGTGTCGGCGGAGGAGGAGATCGGCTTCCTCCATCCCCGACCGGTCTCCGATCTCTGGGGTGTCGGCCCGCGGACGGCTGCGCGCCTGCGCCGCTACGGGATCCACACGATCGGCGATCTGGCGAGCTTGGACGGGGCGGCCCTCCGCCGGCTCGTGGGGCAGGCGGCAGGCCTGCAGCTGCACGCCCTGGCGTCCGGTCAAGACGATCGTCCGGTCGTGGCGGACCGCGTTGTCAAGTCGATCGGCCATGAAGAGACGTTCGCCGTCGATCGCCACGACGCGGTCATGTTGCGTCGCGAGCTCGTCCGCCTCTCCGATTCCGTCGGCTCACGGCTCCGAGCCGCCAGCGTCGTGGGCAGGACGGTGACCCTGAAAGTCCGGTTCGGGGACTTCTCCACCATCACCCGATCGCGCTCCCTGCCCGGTCCCCTCCTGTCCGCATCGGAGATCGCCCAGGTGAGCGGCTCCCTGCTCGACGGCGTGGACGTGTCCGCCGGCGTCCGCCTCATCGGTGTGAGCGTGTCCTCGCTCGAACCGAGAGTCTCGGCAGGCGGGCGTCAGCTCGAGCTGCTGAGCCCCGGCGGCGGCGCCCGGCTCGAGCCCGGAGCCCAGGCCGGCCGGCCGCAGGCGACGCGGGCGACGGAGCGCCGGGAGGGGGAACCGGGGCCGCCGCGGGTCGCAAGCGCGTCACAGGTGGCGGGCGAAGGGGCGGCCGTCCCGCCCGAGGCCGTCTCGCAGGGGGTGGCGCAGGCCGTGGCTCGGGGTGAGGTCGACACAGCCGTCGGCGCCATACGGGAGCGGTACGGCGCCGACGCCGTGGGACCCGCTGCGATCGCCGGACCGAAAGGCCTGCGTGTGAAGCGCCTCGGCGACACCCAGTGGGGCCCCTCGGCCGCAGACGGTGACGGCGGCCGCAATTCGGGCTGAGGCGCCATTGTCACTCTGCCCTCCCTATGCGAAGATCCTCCTCGGTTGTCGGTACGGGTGCCGGCGGCGAGCTAATCTCCAGTGAGAAGACATGAGCCCGGAGTCGCAAAGTGAGAGCGTGTCCCGAGCGGTCGGGAAGGGGGTGAACGGTGCCACTTTCCGAAGATGAGCAGCGGATTCTCCAAGAGATGGAACAGACGCTTCGGGAGCACGACCGTGACTTCGTGGCCCGCGTCGACCACAGCTCGCATCGGCTCGACGCTGCCAAGAGCGCCCGCTGGAGCATTCTCGGCGCCGCCGCCGGTTTCGTTCTGCTCTTGACGACATTCCGGTTCAGCATCGAGCTCGGAGTCCTCGGCTTCCTCTTGATGCTCGCTTCCACCCTGCTGTTCGCCCAGCACCTGCGGCAGGCCGCCTCGGCACCGCAGCGAGCGCCTCGGCGCGGCCGGACCCGGGCGCTCGGGAACGACTGGTCGGAGATGCGGCGGCGCATGCGGTCGCGCTTCGGTCATCACGACTGAGCCTCACTCTGGCTGATCGGGGCCACGAGGGCGAGCTCTGCCTTGCCGTCGACATCGGGGGCACCAAGATGGCGGTCGGCCTCGTCGACGCCCGCGGCGTCGTCGTCTGGGAGGACCGGAACCGCACGCCGGCGGCGAAGGAGGCGACGGCGCTGTTTCGCGTGCTCGCCGACCTCGTGGAGATCGCCGCCGGCGCGGCGGCCGCTCGTGGCGAGGTCGTTGCATGTGGCGTCGGCTGCGGGGGACCCATGACGCCCGGCGGCGAGACCGTGTCGCCGCTCAACATCCCGGCCTGGCGTGAGTTCCCCCTGCGCGAGCGGCTCTTTGAGGTCCTCGCGAGCCATACGGCTACACAGGGCGCCACCCTCCGCATCGACAACGATGCCAAGGCTCTCGCCCTCGGCGAAGGTTGGCTGGGTGCCGCCAAGGGCGAGCAGAACTACCTCGCCATGGTCGTGTCCACGGGCGTTGGAGGCGGCATCGTCCTCGGCGGCCGCCTCCTCGAGGGTGCCACGGGCAACGCCGGCCATATCGGCCACGTCATCGTCGAGCCGGACGGACGCCCGTGCGCATGCGGAGCGCGGGGATGTCTCGAGGCGGAGGCTTCTGGCCTTGCCATCGCCCAGGCAACGGGCGCCCCGGCCGAAATGGCCGCGCCCGCGGTGATCGAACGCACTGGGCGGCTCGTCGGCCGAGCGGTCGGCTCCGTCGCCAACTTGCTCGACCTCCGCCTTGCGGTCGTCGCCGGCTCTGTCGCTCTCGGCTTCGGCCCGAGGTTCTTCCTCGCCGCCCAGCGCGAGATCGACGGCGTCGCCCGGCTGAGCTTCTCTCGCGGCTGCCGCCTGGCGCCGGCTGGGCTGGACGAGGGCGCCCCCCTCGTCGGCGCCGCCGCCCTCGGGTGGGGGAGGCTGCTGGCTGGCATCCCCGGCACATGAGCACCCGAAGCGACTCGCCCGCTTGGGTCCTGCACACGGCCGTGGCCCTGGCCAAACGGCCCGATCTCTGGTGGACGGCCTGCTTGCAGGCTCGCTCTCTTTCCGCCCGTGGATGGTGGCGTTCCTGGCCGCCGGTGCCCCGGCCGGCGCCGGCCTGGTTCGATTTCCGCATGGAGACCGCCTACGGCGACCGGCGTACCCGCCCGCCCGCCGAGGACGTCATGACGTGGCTGAGCTGGTGCCGCCAGGAGCACCGACCGGCTCTTGGCGGACGGCGCCGGGGGACGGGCCGATGCACAGGCCCGCCGCGACCGTGAGCTAACGTCACCGAATGCGACCTGGGGGGCGAAGTCGACGGTTAGATGGGTGCCCGAGGCTGAGATGAACGGCCGCGCGCTCGTGTTGAATGCGTCGTTCGAGCCGCTGTCAGTCGTCACCGCCCGTCGGGCGCTTGTCCTTGTCCTCTCGGAGAAGGCCGTCCTCTTGGAAGGCAGCGGCGCCGAGTTCCGCACCGTGCGGCGCTCGTTTGCCGAGCCCTCCGTCGTCAAGCTCGTCCACTACGTGCGCGTGCCGCACCAGACCCGAGTCGCCGTCACGCGTCGGTCCGTCTTCGTCCGTGACGGCCACCGTTGCCAATACTGCGGAGCCCAGGCCGAGAACATCGACCACGTCGTGCCCCGCAGCCGGGGCGGCACGCACTCGTGGGAGAACGTCGTCGCCTGCTGCCGCCGGTGCAACACCCGCAAGGAGGATCGGCTGTTGGAAGAGGCGGGTTTCTCGCTCTCTCGGCCGCCGAGGGCCCCCCGCTCGCGACTCTGGCTCCTCGCCGCCAGCGGCGAGGTGCACGACGCCTGGGCGCCCTACGTGGCTCCCGTCCTCGGCCAGGCGGTCGCTGTCTGAGGGAGCCAGCCGGGCCACCCTTCGCCGTCGAGGTGCGAAGGGAGCCGCCCGAGCTGCTCCTTGCCGTCGTGGGAGCGTCGGCTCCGACGGCCGTCGTTTGCGAGCCCACGTCCGCAGCCGTGGTGCTCGGGAGCACGCAGGACGAGTCAGAGATCGATCCGGACCGATGCGCCCGCGCCGGGCTGGACGTGCTCCGGCGCCGCAGCGGCGGGGGTGCCGTCGTCGTGCGGCCGGGCGCCCAGCTGTGGGTGGACGTGTTCGTGCCCAGGCATGATCCCCGCTTCGTCGAGGACGTCCTGGCGTCGTTCGCTTTCCTCGGGGAGGCGTGGAGGGCTGCGCTTGCCACCAGCCTCGACGCGGATCCGTCGTCGCTGGCGGTCGTGGAGGGCGGTGCCATCGTGAAGACGCCCTGGTCACGCACGCTCTGCTTTGCCGGTCTCGGAGCAGGCGAGGTGACCTTTCACGGCCGCAAGATCGTGGGCATCTCTCAGCGCCGTGAGCGGGCGGGCGCCTGGTTCCACTCGATGGCGATGCTCGAGTTCGACCCCTTCGAGCTGCCTGGGCTGCTCCGGCGGGCAGAGTCGGACCGGCTCGCGGCGGCGAGGCTGCTGGAGTCGACGGCGGCGGCCGTGCCGGGGGGCCGCAACGCCGGTCCTCCACTGCGTTCGGCTCTTCTGCACGCCCTGGGCTGAGGTGGCGCGGCGCCTTCTTGGCGGCCACCTCGGCTGCACACCTCGCCAGCCCGCCATCCGGGGCGGGACTCCTGCCGAGGGATGCGCGGTGGTGACGGAGGGCGTCTCGAGGGCCGGATCGGCTTTCCAGTGGGAAAAAGTGGTTGTAGGTGGAGAAAAAGAGAGGTATGGTGGGGCCGAGTGGGGGCTGGGGGAGCTGGCCCGAAACGCTGAGAGGTTGCTAAGGACCGTTGGAGTCGCTCAAAGGCCGCGACGAGCGCTCACTCGACCCCAAATCGAGGGTCATCGTGCCGCCGCGGTTCCGGCCCTTGTTCGAGCCCGAAGGTGTCCTCGCCCCCCATGAGGACGGCTGCATCGCCATCTGGACGAAGGCGGAATTCGCCGAGGAGTCGCGCCGGCAGCACGTGAGAGCCAAGGACTCCCCTGCGGTCCGGCACGAGGTGCGGCGGTGGTTCTCCATGTGCAGCGACTTCTCTCTCGACCAGCAGGGGAGGATCATCGTGCCCCCCGGCTTGCGCGAGTACGCCGAGATCGCCTCCGAGGTGCTGTTCTTCGGCGTGTACGACCGTGTCGAGCTGTGGTCGAAGCAGGCATGGGAGGCCCGCGAGCTCTCCTTCGGGAGCCGGGGGTCGTGAGCCGTGCCCCCATGGACCAGATGTTTCCCATCGAATGTGCCCGGGTCATCCGCAGCCCCTCGGCTGCTGCGCAGGATGGTTCAACCCTCTCCGCCAACCATCGCCATCCCCGCTCAGAAGTGCGACCGTCGTACCTCGAGGCGGCCGAGGGGCTGCGGATGACCCGGGAGAGTCTCGAGAGCAAGAGTGGGGACTTCGCCCACTCGCCCGTCATGGTGCAGGAGGTCGTCGAGCTCCTGGCGGCGACGCCCGGCGGCGTGTTCCTCGACGCCACCGTCGGCGAAGGCGGGCACGCCGCCGCTATTCTCGCCGCCTCGAGCACCCACCGGCTCATCGGCCTCGACCGCGACCCGGAGGCGGCCGCGGCCGCCCGGGAGGCTCTTCGACCCTTCGGCGCCCGGGCGCTCGTCGTGCAGGCCTGCTTCGATCGCCTCGCCGGCGTGCTGAGCGAGATCGCGCCCGGCGAGCCGGTGGCCGGTGTCCTCTTCGACCTGGGTGTGAGCTCGCGGCAATTCGACGACGCCGGCAGGGGTTTCTCTTATCGCTTCGACGCTCCCCTCGACATGCGCATGGACCCCGCCCAGCCCGTGACGGCCGCCGACGTCGTCAACGGGACGGCCGAGGCCGACCTCGCCCGGCTCTTCGCGGAAAACGGCGAGTCCCGCTTCGCTCGCCGGATCGCTCGAGCCGTCGTGGTCGCGCGGCCGGTCACCACGACCGGGCAGCTGGCCGAGATCGTGCGCGCCGCCATCCCGGCGGCGGCTCGTCACCGAGGTGGCCACCCTGCAAAGCGCGTCTTCCAGGCGCTTCGCATCGCCGTCAACCAAGAGCTGGAATTGCTCGGCCCCGCCCTCGACGACGCCATGGAGGCACTCACCCCCGGTGGCCGCTGCGTCGTCCTCTCGTACCATTCCGGCGAGGACCGGC
>DASPSK010000500.1:0-22932 GCA_035623975.1 Acidimicrobiales bacterium
CGCCTCATCCGCGGCTCCATCGCCGAGAACATTCGCTTCTTCCGGGACGAGATCAGCGACGTGGAGGTACGCCGGGCGGCGTCGGAGGCCAACCTGCTCGAGGACGTCGAGGCCTGGGAGGGCGGTTTCGCACGCGAGATCGGTGACGGTGCCGCCGACCTGTCGGGGGGCCAGAAGCAGCGGATCGCTATCGCCCGTGCCCTGGCGGGACGGCCGAGCCTCATCATCCTCGACGAGCCCACGAGCTCGCTCGACCCGCGCTCGGACCACCTCGTCCTCCAATCGCTCAACGATCTCAAGGGCGACGCAACCCTGATCATCGTCGCCCATCGCCTCTCGACACTGGGGTTCTGCGACCGGATCATGGTGCTCGAGGCGGGCAGGATCACGGCGCTCGGCCCTCCCGACGAGCTGGCACAGACGAGCGCCTTCCTGCGCGATTCCCGCCGCCTGTCGATGCTCCCCTGACTCCTTCGAGGCGGCCTGGGCGCCGCCCGGCCGCTAGGGAGCGATCTCGCCGGGATGGCTCGATTCGCGCACCTGGCGGTAGAAGCCGTCGCGGCGGGCGGTGAGTACGTCCGATCCATAGGCGCGAGCCGTCTCGAAACCTGCGGCCGCCGCGGCCGTCATCCGCGCCGGGCTCCGCAGGAATTCACCGATCCGCTCCGCCAGCGCCCCGGGGTCGCCGGGCGGGACGAGCGAGCCGGCAGGCAGGAGCTCGGGGACGCCCCCGACCGAAGTCGAGATGGCGGGCAGGCCCCGTGCCATCGCTTCGATGAGGGCGCGGGGGAGGCCCTCGTCCCGCGACGCCAGCACGAAAAGGTCGGCGGCGTCCAGCAGCTCACGCACGCGCCGGCCGGCGGGCACTTCACCGGCGAAGGTCACGCGGGCACCCAGGCCGGCGGCGGCCGCCTGCTGTTGCAGCCCCCCTCGGAGGGGGCCATCGCCGACGATCGTGAGATCGAGCTGCAGCCCGTTCCGCTGGCAGCGGCGCAATGCCTCGATGAGGACGTCAACACCCTTGTAGGGCTGTATGAGCGAGGCGACGGTGATGAGATGGGCGGCGCCGAGGGGAGCGGAGTAGGAGCGGGGGCCGCCGGCCATTGCCTCCGGCCCGAGATCGATGGAGGAGTAGCTGGAGACGAAGGCTCCCGGGGGCGGCGGGTAGAGACGCTGCAGAGCCTGCGAGGTGACGTAGGACACGCCGATCGCCCCTTCGAGCTGCCGGCGCATCTCCCAGGCGGCGAGCCGCTGGTAGAGGGGTCGCAACCATGCCTCGTTCGACCCTTTTGCCAACGACGTGGCGGGGTCACCGGCCACCTCGAGGGCATAACCCAGTCCCCGGCGACGAAGCTCGGTTGCAACGATCGGTCCGACACGGCCAGGCGCCCGCAGCAGGTAGGCGTACTCGCTGCGACAGCTCTGGCGCACGATCCGCCGCATCGCCGGCCGAGCCGCCAGCAGCTGCCGCGGTCCATGGGCATCGGGCAGGGGCACGAAGGTGATCTCCGGCGGGAGGAGGGCCTCCTCGACCTCAATCCTCTCCACCCGGCGGGCGCGGCCCAGCACGATAACCCGCTCGAACACCCGCCGGTAGCGGTCGTAGAACGTGGGCGGGATGAGCGGTCGCACGGCCACCCGCTGGTTTGGGTCGATCGAGAAGTGGTGGTCAGTGGCGACGAGGAGCGTGCTCATCGGCGTGGTCCGGCGTGCGTTCAAGCACGCCTCGAGCGGGCATCACGGAAGAGCACCCGCCGATAGAGGAAATCGAGCTCCTTCCAGATGTCCTCCTGGAACTTCACCGAGGCCCGACGCCTGACCTCCTCCTGGTGAGCGCGACGGTCGCTGTTGACCCACTCGACGCAGGCCGCCTTCAGCCCGGCTCGATCGCGGGGGCGAACCAACTGGCCGGCGACGGAGAGGACCGACTCGGCCGTGCCTCTCGTCCAGTAGGCGATCGTGGGCACGCCGACGGCGGCGGCTTCCAGCGGCCCCATGCCGTAACCCTCGCGCTCGGAGGTGTGGATGAGGAGATGGGCCTCGCGCAGGTGCGACATCGGATCGTCCACCCAACCGCGCCAGTCGATGTGCGGGTCGTCGGCGAGCATCCGCCGGCTGCGGGCGCCGCCCCGGTCTCCGGGCAGGGCGTCACCGAGCACGATGCCCTGCGTCTTGATGTGATCGTCATTCAGGCTGTGGACGAGGTGAACGAAGTCCTCCGGATGCTTGGCGGCGTCCAGGCGGCCGATCCAGATGAGCGTGAGGGGATCGAGATCGGCGCGGGGGCGGACGTCCTCCTCGCCATCCCTGATGCCCGTGCCGCCCGACGACATCTTGAAGAGGAACACAGGCGACCGCCCGTGGAGAAGGACGTCGCGGTACTGCGTCTGGTTGAGGACCGACACGGCGCTCCAGGTGCGCCAGAGCGCCGGGTTGGAGACTCGCCAGAAGGCCCGCCGCAGGTACGACCCACCCTCGTCGAGGCTCGATCTCGCCGAGTAGACCTTCGGGACGGGAATCTGGCGAAGGCTCGGCCAGAGAGCGAGGGCTGTCGAGGGCCCCTGCACGTGGATGATGTCGGGTCTGGCGGCGACGAGATCCGCCGTGATGTCGCCCGTGCGGGCCCAGGAGAGGAGCGCCTGCTCCTTGCGCTGGAGGGGGAGCCCGACCCCTCCCGAACCAGGGGGAGGATCGGCGCAGCCGTAGAGGAACTCGTAACCGTCCTCCCTCGCAGCGGCCTCGAGGGCGAAGGAGAAGTGCGTGAAGGAGTTCCACAACGGCGCCAGATGAAGCACTCGTGTCGTCACGCCGCTCCCGAACCGTCCGGTCGATAGGCGCCGCGCAGCGTCGCCACGCATCGGTCGATGGCGAACTCGCTCTCAGTCATCAAGGGCTCGGTCTCCGAGCGCGCCATCCGGTGGCTCGGAGCTTCCAACAGGGCGCTCGCCCAACGGCTGGGATCCTCCTCCAAGTCGAGGCGGCGGACGAGCTGGGGGATGACGGTCGCTTCGGATGGGACCGCCGTCGAGCAGACCGAGAACAGGCCTGAGGCCTGCGCTTCCAGCAGAGCAATCCCGAGCCCCTCGGCCGTCGACGGGAAGCAGAAGGCGTCAAAGGCGCCCGCCATCAGGCCGGCGACGTCCGAGCGCGCCCCGAGGAGATGTGCCCGCTCCTCGAGACCGAGCCGGCGGGCCTTCTCGCTCAGCGCCGCTTGGGCGCCTCCGCCTCCGACGAAGACGAAATGGGCATCGACGCCCTGGCTCAGGAGGGCAGCCAGGACCGACAGCATGAAGTCATGGTTCTTCTCTGGCTTGAAGTTGCCGACGTGGCCGACGACGAAGGCCGACTCCGGCAAGGCGAGGTCGGATTTCGAGACAAGCGGTGCCCGGCAGATGGCGGCGAAGTCCATGCCGTAGGGCACGACGCGAAGGCAGGGCTCGGCCGCCCAGCCCTCGCCGAGGAGGGCTTGGGCCGCAAGGCTGCTGCAGGCAAAGACGTGCGTCGCATGGCGGGCGATGAGTTGGCGGGCGAGCCTCAGGTAGAGACCGCCCGCCGGGCGAGAGCGCGCTTGGCGCTCGAGACCGGCGTTGTGCGAGTGGGCGATACGCGTCTCGACCCCGACGCCGGCGGCCACCCAGAGGACGAGGCCGCTGAACAGACCGATGTGACTGTGCACGACATCGGGTTGCTCGTCTGCCAGGAGGGCACGCAGGCGGCGAACGTAGGCGATCGCGTGGCGACGGGTGGGTTTCGGGCCGGGGATGATCTCTCCGCCGAGGGAGCGGATCTCCTCGTCGAAGTAGCCGGGCCGGTGGACGCTCGTCACGTAGGCGACACGCCAGTCGTCCGGCGTGATCGCTCGCTGCACCTGCATCAGCCACATCTCGATACCGCCTCGATCCATGCATGAGAGCACGTGGAAGACGCGGGGAGATCCTGAGGCGGCTCTCGCAGGAGCGGAGGGGCCGTCTGGGGCCGTGACCGCCAGCTGGCGGCTCGGACCGGCGAGATCGCCGTTCACCGGCTCAAGAGGTGGCGGCCGCTGGCCGCTGCGCGCAGGGAGCCATCGAGGAAGGGGACGACCGCGCCACAGGAGCCTGACACTCGGCCGATCCTACAGCCGGCCGGTTTGGCGCACCGGGGCGCTCGGCCGCCCAGGAGCCCGAGGGTGGGCCGCATGCCCTATCGCCATGCCCATTCGGCTCTGTCCGTGTCCCTGGATAGAGTCGTCCGGATGAAAGTAGTGGTCACCGGGGGTGCGGGGTTCATCGGCGCCAATCTCTGTCGCCGGCTGGCGTCGAGCTCACCTGTGAGCCAGGTGGTCGCCTTCGACGATCTCTCCACCGGGCTGGCAGCGAACCTGGACGGAATCGCCGCCGAGCTCTTCGAGGGCTCCATCCTTCACCCCGATGAGCTCGACGCGGCGCTCGCGGGCGCCGCTGCCGTCGTCCACCTGGCCGCCCGCCCATCGGTGCCCCGCTCCCTCGCCGATCCCATCGCCACCCACGAGGTGAACGCCACGGGGACCGTCCGCGTGCTCGAAGCCGCCCGCAGGGCGGGCAACCCCCACGTCATCGTGACTTCCTCGTCGTCGGTCTACGGCAGCAACAGCTGCCTGCCGAAGCACGAGGATCTCGCCCCCGCCCCCCTCAGCCCTTATGCGGCCAGCAAGCTGGCGACAGAGAGCTACGCCCTTGCCTGGGCCAGCTCCTTCGGGCTCGACGTCCTCGCCTTCAGGCTCTTCAACGTCTTCGGCCCTCTCCAGCCGGCCGGTCACGCCTACGCGGCGGTGGTGCCTGCCTTTGTGGAAGCGGCCCTGGCGGGAGAGGCCCTCGTCGTGCACGGCGACGGCTTGCAGACCCGAGACTTCACCTACGTCGACAGCGTGACCGAGGTCATCACGGCGGCGGTCACCGACCGGGTCAGCGCCCCCGGGCCCGTCAACCTCGCCTTTGGCGGCCGCTCCTCGGTGATGCAATTGATCGGCCTCCTCGAGAGCGTCCTCGGTCGTGAGCTGGAACGTCGTCACGTCGAAGCCCGGCCCGGTGACGTGAGGGACAGCCAGGCTGATCAAGGGCGCCTGCGGGCACTCTTTCCCTCCATCGAAGCCGTCGGACTGCGGGAGGGCCTCGCTCGCACGGTCGCCTGGTTCGAGGAGCGGGAGCGGGGGGAGCTGCTGCCCGCGCGCCGTTCCTGAGATCGCCCAGCCCGCTCAGCCCTCTTTGAGGGACAGGCGGATCGCCACCACCTCTTGCACCGGGTGGCGTCCGAGCCGCGTCCGCAGGCCGTCGACGAATCTGGTCGCCTTGAACTGCCAGCCGTACTTCGCCAAGAGTGCCCGCTCGGTCCCGGTCACGGCCTCCTGCGAGGTCATGACCTCTGCCGTGCCCACATATCGGGTGGCGCCCGGCTTGACGCGCCCTCGCATGTCGCAGGCCTGCACGCGCACGCTGGGGTTTCGCAGCAAGCGCCGCGTCTTCCAAGCCCTGTGGCCGGTCGTGAACTCATAGCTGCCACCGTGGCCCGTGACCCACACCGGGCACGACACCGGGGTGCCATCTTTCTTGAAAGTGGTCAGAGAGATGTACCTCGCACGCCCCAGCTCATCCACGGCTGAGCATCGCCCGGGTCACCCTCCGACGCTAGCAGTCGGGGTCGCCCAGGCCCGGGGAGGATCGTCGGTCAGGGTCGGGAACGTCCGGCAGAGGTGGCCGCGAACCTCCGCGAGGTGCGCCTCGTAGCAATGACGCCGGGCCGTGTCATAGCCACCCTGGATGAGGGACCGCCGCAGATCGGGGTCGGACATGAGCCTTTGCACGGCACGGACGCAGGCGACCGGGTCGGCGACCGGCACGAGGAGCCCGTTGACGCCGTCGACGACGTACTGCTCGGCCCCCGTCGGCGTGACGATGACCGGCAGCCCCTTTGCCATGGCCTCCATGGGCGCCTTCGGCATGCCCTCGTGGCGAGACAGGAACACGAGGATCGAGGCGCGTGCCATCTCCTCGAGAGCCCGCTCCCAGGGAACGCGGCCGGCGACTCGCACCACCTCGGAGAGTTGGAGGCGATCGAGCTGCGCGCTCACGTCGAAGAGCGGGTTGAGAGCGCCGAGGAGGACAGCGCGATGATCGGCCTCCTGTCGCATCTCGGCCAGGGCCGCCAGGAAGGTGTCGACGCCTTTTTCGTAACTGACGCCCCCGACGTGGATCCATCGCACCTCCGTTCCGTTGAGAGAGTCCTCGCGATCGGCGATGTCGGCCTGGCTGAACGAGGCGGTCGAGAAGGCGACGCCATGGCGCGTGCCGGCGGCGCGGCCCTCACCGGGGGCAAAGAGGAGGCTCGATCGGGCGTCGAGAAAGCCTTCGGCGCGTCCGGCCGCCCACGCCACCAAGGCGAGGACGGCGCCGGCGAAAGTGCCCTTGCGCCGTGCGGCCTTGATACGAAAGCCGGCAGCCGGTGACCCCACCGTCACCGTCATGAGGGGGCGGCGGTAACACAGGGCGAGGAGCAGACCCGCCACCGGCACGGGGTCGATGGACCAGGCGACTCCGACGGCGTCACTGTCACGGACGACGCCGCGGGTGCGGATCATGACCGCAGCGCACACCGGGACGCTGGCGAGGGCGCGCCACAGCGTGCGAGGAGCTCCCCGCGGGTGGAAGTCGTCGTGCGCCAGCTTCACGCCGATCCAGGCGGGCAGCGACGGCCACGGGTCCGACCCTACGAAGGCGATGCTCTGCGGGCCCGCTCGGACTGCGACGAGCGTCGCGCGACGGAAGGGCTCGAGGAAGATCCGCAGCCGCTTCCAGTTGAAGGAGTCCAACGCCGGCGGCCGCTCGTCGTCACGGACGCGGACGGGGGCGAAGAAGGCCATCTCGCCACGACGCGACTGCCGTGACGGTCCGAACCGCCCTGTCAAACGCCAGCCGCCCCTTGTGTCGGTGCGCCCGCGAGCGAACCGGTGCCGTCAACGCGGTGCTGGCGCCGGACACCGAGGAGAGCACGGACGGACACAGCGACGAGGAGCGGCAGGAGGACCCCGGCGAGGACGTCGCTCACGCCTTGGCTCATCGTGATCCCGAAGGGGATGCGAAGGGCGAACTCGAGAGCGAGGACGTAGGCAAGGATGCTGCCGGACTCACAGAAACGATCCAACCAGCGCACGAGCCACCCGAGGAGGAGGAAGAAGACCACGACACCGAGGACGCCGAAATTCAGGAAGCTCTCGGTCATCATGGAGGTTGCGTAGCTGGCATCGCCCCTCCAGGTGGCGTTCCCCACGAAAGTCTGCGCCTGCGCCATCGTGCCGTTCACGGGGAAGGCCTTGGAGAGGGGCGGGGGCAGCCACTCGGTGGCGGCGGCGACGAGCGTCGTCCCGAGGTAGTAACCCATGTGGTTCGTCTCGAAACCCGCGAGGCTCACCACGCTGACGTCGTAGCGGGAGAGGTCGCCGGCGACCGTGGCCGTGATGTTCGCAGCCGTCACGGACACCTGCGTGATGGAGACATTGGCGGGGGCTTCCCGGTAGTTCTTCCAGGCGGCCAGACCTGGCAGGGCCAGGAGCAGGCCGATCACCAGCCACCGGGCCCGGAACGGCACGACATAGCGGTGGTAGAGGGCAAGGAGGACAACAAGAGGTCCGAGGGTGGATTCTCGGCCGGAGTTGTAGAGGTAGAAGGGGACGAGCGGCAGGTAGAGCACGGCCAGCCAGATCGCCGACGCAAGCCGGCCCATGGGCCGGCGTTGCGTGACGTAGTACCAGACGAGGGCAGCGCCGACGGGCACTCCCTCCACCCAGATGGTGTAGCGGTAGGTGCCCGAATCGCTCTGGAAGACGGCGTTCGTGTTGCTCCGTTTGCCAGCAACCGAGAGGAGGGCGTGCAGTGATCCGGAGACGGCGAGTATGCCGGCTGCGCCCGCCAGGATGAGGACGATCCCAGTGATGAGCATCCAGCCGGCCGGCCGCTCGCCCGAGTCGTCCCGACGGCGGGGAGGGCGCCCTCGGCTGGGCAGGGCCGCCTCCGACGAGGGGCGGGGGCGTTGGGAGATGACGTAGGCGGCAAAGGCCAGGCTCCACAAGAGGGAGGCGGGCAGCATGTACGGCCAGATGTCCACCATCCAGTTCCAGGAGGCGCTCGAGAGGAGGTAGAGGCGCGGGTAGATGGACTCGAACAACATGACCGGTGGCCCGAGCACCATCGTCCCCCAGAACGCAAACAGCATGTAGTTGCGCACCGAGAAGATCACACGCGAGTTGACGGCGCTCGGGAAGACCGCCAGCAGCCCCCAAAAGGCCGTCGCCGCCACGAAGGCGCCTGCCACGGGCCGCGAGGTGTATCTCGAGAGGGCGATGAGCACGACCTCGTTCAGCAGCAGAAGGAGAAGGATCCGACCTCGCAGCGAAAGGGAGCGGTGCGGCGCCGCCGGGCCCCAACGAGTCGTCGGTCCGGTCGTTGCGGTCATCGGAAGCTGGGTCGCACGGAGCCGAAATGCTACTGGAGGCATACCCGATTGACCACCCCCGCCAGCACCAATCGGGTCCCCGCCCAAGCGGGGTGGACGGCGGAGTGAACCGGCAGCGACCATGATGTCGGCCGTGGATCCGATGCCGCCGGACAACGGCGCCCCGACCTCTCAGACGGTCCGAGCATCGCGCGTGACAGCGGCGAACGGCTCGGGACGAGTCGCCAGGCGTGTTCCCCGCCAGCGGGCCTTCCTCCTGGAGACCACGGCGGCGCTCTTGATCGCGGCAGCCGCGGCGGTGGCGGCTGGCACCGCCCCCGGCGCCCCGACCGGGGTGGCACCATTCGACGCCGCTTTGAGGGTGCTCATGGCGATCGCCTGCGTCGTTGCGGGACGCAGAACGCCGTGGCCATTCCTGGCTGCTGCCGGCGTCGTCGCCGCGGCCGCCTCGTATGGCTCGCCCAGGGCACTCGTCGCCGTCGTGGCCGTCGCCATCGCCCTGGGCGGGTGGCGGGCTCATCGGCCGATCCGCCCGAGAGCATGGTTGCTCACCCTCCGGTCGGCGACGGCCGGCACCCTCTGCGCAGTCGCTCTACGAGCCAGCTGGCCCCACGTCAGTCTGATGACGTCGCTGCTCGCAGGTGCCATCGTGCTGCTCATCCTCCTACCCGCTGTCGTGGTGACGCCCCTGGCGGCGAGACGCCGCCTGCTTGCCGCTGGGGGCCTCGCAGTGCTGGCCGCTCTGTTGCTCTCCGCCGTGGCCGGCGTCGTCCTCCTGCAAGCTCGCACGCCATTGCAGACGGCGCTCGCGGCAGCACGCAGCGGGCTTGCGGCGGCCGAGCATGGGCAGGAATCAGTGGCGATAGCCGAGTTCAGGCGCGCCGACACCGCCTTCGACTCGGCCTCGGACGTCCTCGCCTGGGCGCGCGCCTCCGAACTCGTACCGATCGTCTCCCAACAGGTGCGGGCGATCCGGTCGGCCACCGCCGTAGGGATGTCCCTCGCCCAAGCCGGCCTCACGACCGTGACATCAGCCAGCCTGTCGCGTCTGGCGGTCGTCGACGGAGCCTTCCCGGTGCAACAACTCGAGTCCTACGAACCAATCTTCAAGGCTGACTTGGCCATTCTCACGAGCGTCAATGCGGAGACGGCATCGTGGTCCTCCCCGTGGGTGCTGGGGATCCTCAAGGACAAACTCGCCGTCGAGAAGGCCAAGTTGCAGCAAGCCCGCCGCGACGCCACCATCGCCCTTCTCGGTTGTCAGCAGGTGCCCAGCATCCTCGGAGGCGACGGTCCCCGCACCTATCTGGTGTTGGTGGAGAATCCGGCCGAGAGCCGCGCGAGTGGGGGAGTGATCGGTGATTACGCCGAGGTAGGTGCCGAGGCAGGAAGGCTGCACCTCGTCAAGGTGGGCTCTGTCGAGCAGCTGAACGACGACGGCGTCCCCGCGGTGGACCGCAAGTTGCCACCCATCACGAGCGCCGACGACCACAACATCACGGACTTCATCAACCGATACGAGACCTACTTTCCTCAGGGCCATTGGCAGAACATCGTGATGTCACCTGACTTCGAGACAGTCGGGGAGGTCACCTCCTACCTGTTTCCCCAGTCAGGAGGCGCCCGCGTCAACGGCGTGATCAGCATCGACCCCGTCGCCATGGCGGGGCTATTGGAGATGATCGGACCGGTGAAGGCGGACGGCTTGAAGCAGGTCGTGACGCAGGACAGTGTCGTGGCCTTCCTGGCACACGACGAGTTCATCGAGTTCCCGAACAACACGGTGCGCATCGAGTTCGTCGAGAGCCTGCTGAAGGAGGTTTTCGACGATCTCATCTCCCGCTCACTGCCTCCGGTGTCCCAGATGATCACGGACCTTCGCCCGGCCGTCGCCGGCGGACACCTGATGATGTACAGCGATTCACCCTCCACCGAGAGGTTCCTCCAGGACGTGCACATCGCCGGTGCCTCCTGGCCGTACCCTCCGCCCGCAGGCGACTTCGTCGGAGTCGTCACTCAGAACGTTGCCGGCAACAAAATCGACTGGTACCTGCGACGGAAGATCGTCTACGACGCCACGGTGAACTTGCGGCGCCAGACCATCACGTCCACCCTCGCACTTACGCTCACGAATTCGGCACCCTCCTCGGGGCAGCCCCCCATGGTCATCGACGGGTTTCAGGGGATCCACACGCGACCGGGCGAGGCCCTCGTATGGGTGTCGATCTACTCCCCGTGGAGCTTGCTCTCGGCGACGGAGAATGGAAAGCCGGAGAACATGACGAGCCAGTACGAAGGTGGGCGCAATGTCTACGGTGCCTACATCGCCCTGCAGGCGCACACGACGGCGGTGCTCGAGCTCCGGCTAGCCGGCACGTGGCCGAGGACGCTGTCGCACTACGTCCTCGGGTGGTACCACCAACCCGTGCTCTTTCCGGACCAGGTATCGACGAGGGCGACGGTGATCCACTGAACGCCCGCCCGGCGGGAAGGGGAGAGAGCCCTCGCCCATAAGGGCAGATAGCGTCGTCGGAGGCCCAGACAAAGGAAGGCGAATCTTGACTTCGAGCTCATGGGTTGTCGCCGGCCTCGACAACGGCGGCAACAGCAACAGCGCGACGGTGCTCGACGACTCGGAGCGATTCCTGGTGGGCACCCTCGTCGAAAGCCCGAGCCGGGTGCAAGACGGGCCGGAGGCGGCAGTCGGGGCTCTCGTCGAGGCCCTCGAGCAGGTGCTCGACCTCACCGGTGTCAGGAGGGAGTCGTTACGCGCCGTCGGACTTGGGACGCCTGGCCCGGCGAGCGCAGACGGCGTGATCTCCTCGAAAGGCTCGACGAATTTCTCCCAAGCGCCCTGGCGCGGTTTCGAGTATCGAGCCGCCCTCGAGCGCCGTCTCGGCGTCCCCGTTGTCTACAACAACGACGGCAATGCCGCCGCCCTGTACGCCCATCGTGCTCACTTCGGGCACGAGGCGGCGCGGCGCTCCTCCGTCTCCGCGATCGTCGGCACGGGCCTGGGCGGCGGCGTGGTAGAGAGCGGGCGTGTGGTTCGCGGAGCCGTGGGGATGGCAGCGGAGCTCGGCCACGTGTTCATACCCATGCAAGGCCTGCTTGAGGCCGACCAGCCAGTTCCGGTATGCAACTGCGGTTTCGCCGCTGACGTGGAGAGCGTCGCCTCGCTGACTGGAATCGAGCGGAACCTGCTGCCGTACTGGTTGACGCGCTTTCCTGACCACGAACTCGCGAAAGTCGGGTCGATGGCGGAGGCCGCGAAACTGGTGCGGGCCTACGGAGACGCCGGGGATCCGATGGCGCGGGCGATCTTCGCCCAGCAGGCGATGGCCCTCGGGCGGCTCTTCACGATCGCCAGCAACTTCCTCGACCCGGATGCCTACTTCGTCGGCGGTGGCGTCGTCGAGGCCACGCCGAAATTCCGCGACTGGTTCCTCACTCAGGTTCGCGAGCACACGCTCCTTCGCGACGAGCAGCGCGAGGTGGTGGCGTTTGCGGCGGTCCCCGATCTGGATATGGCGGGTGCCCGTGGGGCAGCGCTGGCTGCCTTTGACTCGATCGGAGAGAGCTGAACTGTCCGGACGAGGGTGAGTGGTTCCGCTGCGCCTGGACGAGGTCGGTAGCCGCACGTCGGCAGGAATGAAAACTATTCTGTAACTTGGGCAGATATCCCTTGACTGTATAAGGAGAGACTAGCATGGCTGCCACAGGCGGCCACGACTGGCTGCTCCGACACAAGGGGTTGGGCATGACTCTCATTGGCTATGGGTTCTCCCGCGACCGCGTCACGCTAGCGGTGGACGGCGCCGCCACATACGTGAATGATGATCCCCCTCCCCCCACTGGCTATACCCGCTGGGTGACGTCTCCCTGCACGAAGATGCGCATACTGGCTGATGGAAGTCCTCTGGCCTGGGCATTGGTCGGTGGCCTACAGGATTTCGGTCCATTTGGTCAATGGATAGATTCAGCCTCCTTCGAGTCCTGGACCGACTTGGGAAACCAATGCCAGGAAAAGGTGGCTGAACTCAACCAAGAGACGGTGTCGAGCGGTCGAGCGGCCGGCCTGTCGCGGGAAGATCGAGAGATCATGAGAAGCCGCGTGGTCGTGGCTGGCTTCGTGGAAGATAAGGCCGATGTGGTTGTTGTCGAGAATCGGTGGATCCGCGCGTCGGACGTTGGCCAGCGGTATCACTTCGTCGGCCCACACTTCGTCACCTCGGTCGCGGCTTGGCAAGCCGTAAAAGCATTCAATCCTGAGATGTCTCTATCGAATCCTAAGACCATGCGTACTTTTATGGAGTCGATGTGCGAATCGCTACCCTTCATTGGAAGTCCGGTTCAAGTAGTCGAGATAACCAAGCACGGATGCAAGGACGCCTAGGGTTGTCAGATCAACTTAAAGACATCAATCACCGCGCGAACCTGGCTGCAGCACTCTTCAAGCAGAGGGAGATCCAGCGCCACTTCCGGTTCGGTCCTGAACTTAGGGAGAGTAATGCGAAGGTCCAAATGGAGGGGGGATGCTACGCGAAAGTTGTAAGCGCGGGGCGGATCGAACCGGATTTGGCGAATTATCATCTTTTGATCAGGCGACCAGTTCGAGATCTCCTCGATGTCTCGCACTTCGGCAGGGATCCCGTTGAACTCAATGTCCAGTGTGCCTACAGGGATAGAGACAAGAGCCGCCACGTGCCGGTGCTTGTCGGCATTGTTGAAACGCTGGATGAGCGCGAGGGGATCGGCTCGCGGGTCTGGCTGGCAGCGGTAGGGCTGAAGCTGTTCGATTACCCCAAGACCGATTGTGATGCCGCTCAGCGGCCCGCTGGCTTTCGCTCCGAATCTGTCCGCCACCTCTCCCTTGTATGCCGCTCGCTTGATGTAGGAGGGCCACCCTCGCTTCACGTCGGGGTTTGCACCGCTCGCGTCGGCGAGGGACGTGATGATGTAGTCGAGTGCACCCCGGAGGTTGTGCATGACATCACCGATGAGGACGCCGAGGTCTGGTTTGCGCGGATTCGGGACGAGATATACCTCACACCAGCCAGTTTGTGGATTGACTTCCGAGAATTGAATCGAGTACGGACTGTTCTTTTTGATGTGCACAAGAAGCTCGGTGTGAAGGGTCTTCAGGTGCACGAACGCACGATCGACCTTCGCCGTGCTGCTCGACAAGTCCAAGCCGATCGTCATGATCTACCCTTGGAGGAAGATGGAACAGGAACACGAGAACGGACAGACGCAGGAAACGAAGCCGGCCAAGGGCAAGCCTGCTCGCATCCCAGTACCGAAGCGGAAGGACGTCTTCCGTGACCTGGAGAAGGTCGCCAAGCCACGGAAGCGCCCCGCCTCACCGACTGGTGATGAGAGCGGACCGACGGAGCAGGTCCTGGAATAGCTGCTTGCGGGTCATCACGTCGGGGGCGGCAGGCCCGCGGCGGTTGTACCGCCAGGCGTACTCGTTCAGGTACCCCTGGAGCCACTTGGAGGACACGTGGTAGTGCGTGCCCGAGGTGCCGCGCTTCACCATCGACCAGAAGCCGTCGATCGTCTGCGTGTGGACGTTCCCACTTACGTAGACCTGCTCAAGGTGCTGGATCTTTTCGTGGTACCAACCCTCGCGGGACAGCCTGGCGTAGATCGGAGCCTCGTCCGTGAACAGGTGGGTGCCCGGCTCCACGTCCACGGCGATCTGCTTGCGGACGAACCTTCCCATTGCTCTTGGAGCCACGTAGGCCCGCACCTGGCCGCCTCGTTGCACCATGCCGAACACAGGTGTCCGCTTCTTGTTGGCGAGCTCCTGAGCGGCCTTGTGGCGATCGTACGGGCGCTCCAAATGGGCGTAGGCGGCGCGCTCGCCGGCACGAACCCGACCACCGACGTACATCTCGTCCATCTCGACCTCGCCAGACAGCTTCGGCTCGTCGTCGTCCTGGACCATCAGCTCGTTGCGGATGAGCGTGAACATGCGCCACGCCGTCTTGTAGGTGACTCCCAGTTCTCGCTCCAACTGCTTGGCAGAAATGCCACAACGAGTGCTGGTCATGAGGTACATCGCATAGAACCAGGACACAAGCGACGTGGACGACTTGTGAAAGATCGTGCCGGCTGTCGGGTGGACGTGGTGCCCACACTGAGTACAGGTCCACGACTGACGCTGCTGCTTCGTGGCGTACCGCTTGAACTCGGTGATGCACTCGCACTTCTCACACTGAGCCTCGGTGCCCTGCTCATTGACGGCGTAGCGCGTCTGCCAAAGCCACTGAAGGCACGACTCGTCGTCCGGGAAGTCGTGCATGAACTCCGCGAGGGAGTAGGACGATTCCGACGCAGACGACCTCTGCGGAGCCTTGCGATTGCCGGGAGCCATATGACCAGTATGACATGCTGCGCTTATACAGTCAAGGTATATCTGCCGTAACTTGCCAATAGTTATGAAATGGCGTAATGATTATCATCATGACAAGCAGCGAGATGGACCGACTCTTCGGAGCTCTCGGTGATCCCACGCGGCGAGCTGTGATCGAGCTGTTGCGGGACGGACCACGTCGAGCAGGCGATCTCGCAGATGCGGCCAGGGTGTCAGCGCCCGTCATGAGCCGCCATCTGCGCGTTCTGCTCAAGTCCGGCATCGTCGACGACGAACGCTCTGCGAGCGACGCCCGCGTTCGGTTGTTCTTTCTCCGCAAGGACTCGCTCGTGCCCGCAGTGACGTGGCTACAGGACCTGGATCTGCTCGGCGCCAGACCGGGCGCACGCCGCGAGCTCGTCGGGTAGAGACCGCCGAGGTCACTGTGAGAACCGCAGACGTCTCGGTTCGTATCGTCACGCCGGACGACTGGGAGGCCGTTCGGCGCATACGGCTGGAGGCGATGCTGGACGCGCCGGCGGCCTTCGGCTCCACCTACGAGCGCGAGCTTTCCTTCGACGCCTCAGCATGGCGAGCCCGCATCGAGCGAGCGCCATGGTGGCTGGCGTGGGACGACGACCAACCGATCGGCGTCGTCGCCGCGTTCAAGGCGGCACCGGAAACGGACCCGCACGATCGTCACCTCGTCTCGATGTGGGTTCATCCGGACCACCGCGGTCTCGGTGTCGCCGACCTCCTTGTTCAAGCCTTAGCCGACTGGGCGGTGGCCGACGGTGCTCGCAGTCTGAGCCTCTGGGTCGTAGTCGGCAATGACCGTGCTCGGCAGTTCTACGAGCGGTGCGGCTTTGTGGCGACCAGTGATCTCGCACCGGTGCCCAACAACTCATCGCTCTCGGAGATGCTCATGCGCCGTTCGCTGTGAGATCGGGTGCCCAGCCTTCCGCCCGCCGGCATGAACGCCCGCCCTGGGTCATCCGCAAGGAGCTATTTTCGTCCTGTGACGAAATACACGAAGGGTCCTCGGTGCGGGTGGTGCGGCCGTGATCTGGCGCTGGGTGGCAGTGGGCGCGGCCGGCCGCGGCAGTACTGCCGCCAGTCGTGCCGCCAGCGGGCCTACGAGCTGAGGCGACGTCAGCAGGCGGGCACGCTGCAGCGTCACGAAGTGCCGATCAGCCAGGCGGACTTCGAGCGGTGCCGGGACGGTATTTACGCGATCACGGCGGCGCTCGAGGACGTCGAGGTCGATCTCGCAGAAGACGGTGACTTCCAGGCTGCCTTTCGGCATCTGTACGCAGCCGCGACGGAACTTCGCGGCTTCGAGCTGACCGTCTCGACCTAGGGCTCGAGCCTCAGTGGCGCAATGCCGGCATACCTCGACTTCTGAGCAGACGCCGATAATGTCCGTTATGTCGCGTTACGCGTCAGACCGTCGCGAAGCGCTACAGGCGACTGACTCGGCCGAGGCGTTGACACATCCCCCGGCTAGAGTTGCGACAACTCGAAGCGAGGGACCCGGCAGCAACACAGGCTCGGGCAACAACATCGATTTTTTTCGGAACTACAACGAGGCGACGCCTGCCTTCGAGGGTGCTTGCAAGCTCTCGTTGGAGGTTCGCGCCATGGCTTCGGCGTTTGCGGTCGATCCGCTGGAAAGGTTCTATCGGGACGTGCTGCACGAGCTCGGACGGCACGCCCGGCGTCGTGACAGCACGGTCTACGGCTTCGGTGTCGTCGTGAAGCGACTGGCGCAGGAGTACGGGCTCGACGTCGCCGAGGTCTTGCCACTCCCCCGCCCCACACGGTCCGAACGAGAGACCGCCTGGGAGGCGAAGCACTATGCGCCGGACGCCTGACCCCCGCACGGGCGCTGGCGCCCGTCTGAGCGAACTGAGGGGTCTCCTGGAGGCTCGGAAGGCCGTGGAGGCACGGGTGAGGGACGCGGTGCATGCGTGCCTCGAAGCAGGCGCAGGAATCACGGCTCTCGCCCGAGTGCTCGAGGTTCATCGTTCGACGGTCTATCGAACCTTTCTGACCGAAGGGAGCCCGCAGGAGCTGTCAAGGACGGCCGCCGCCAGGCGGCCGCCGGAGGGAATCCTTGACAGCGACGAGGAGCGACCCATGCTGGAAGAAGGACGGCCCTCCGGGCCGTCCTTGGCTGCCACGCTTCTGCCTCCCACCGACGAGGGTGACTGGGACGACGAGAGGCAGGAGTTCGGCAGCGACGGCTCCGACGATTGTCCCTTCGGCGGCTACCCATGGCCTGCGGGTGGTGGCCAGCCATGCGCGCCAGCGAATACGGCACTTCGCCGATGAGGCCGGAGAGCTGAGACCTACGACGCTCGGCGAAGACCCCGGCCGCTCAGCCGGTGAGATGATGATCCATGGCTCCGAGACGACCGCCAGAAACGCCCCAGACTCAGTGGGTCGATGTAAAGGATGTCGACCAGGTCTGGGGATACCAAGAACTTGAGCGGCGCGAGTCGCTCACTGGGTGGTTCGAGATCGAGCCCACCGAGGATGAACAAGTCCTAGCCGCCTCCCGGCTCGCGCATCTACCCCGGCGTCTTCGTCCGTCGCCAGACTCGCTTGAGTTCGGATGCGTCGATCCGGACGACGCTCTACTGGCTCGCTGGGTCGTGGGCGACTCGGTGACTGAGTACATCGTCGTGTCCTTCCCAGACCCTGGTCCTCCACCGATAGAGCAGACCGCTGGTTCTACCCTGTGGTTCCAAGTGGACGACCGCGGCAGGCGAACCTCGATCCGATGTTGGCGAGAGGGAAAGGAGACCTTCCTGCCGGCATGGCCGCCCGTTGACATTCCTCGCGGGAGTCAGCAGAAGCGAGGCGGTGGCGTCCCGAAATCGTTCTGAGCGAAGGCAGCCTCGATGATTCCAACGAATCGCACAGGGGCACGGTGAGAACTGGCAATGCAACGTTTCGTCAATGAGGTCAGACGTTGGCCCCGCTGCGGCCTTGCTGTGAGGCTGCAGGTTTCTGGCGTCGGTCTTCGTGGGAGCATGAGGCTGATGCAGCTTCGTCGCACGCTCGGGCCATTAGGCGCGATGGCTCTCGCGACCGCCGCCTGCGCGAGTGCAACGACCATCCCGCCCACAACGGAGCCACATGCCATCTCCGGGTCGTGGATGATTGAAAAGACGCGGCCCCGGAGCCCCTGGCTGCTCGGTGTCTCCTGCACGAGCGCCTCACGGTGCTGGATTGTCGGTGGACCAGAAGGCGGTTCAGCTCCGGGCCGAGGTGCAGTGTTCGCCACCACCGATGGTGGAGGCGGCTGGGTGGACCAGACGCTTCCGCCTCTCGTCGGCGGCCTATTCGACGTCTCGTGCATCCAATCCGACTGTTGGGCTGTTGGCGAGAACCCCACAAACAAGCAAGCGGCCATCGCGGCCACCGCCAACGGCGGGAAGAGCTGGCAGACGCAAACAGTCCCGAGCGGAATAAGGGAGCTGTTAGGGGTCGCGTGCGTGAGCGCGTCTCATTGTTGGGCGGTAGGAGACAGTGACGTGTTAGCGAGCCGGTCCGTTGCCTTTATCCTGGCGACTGCGAACGGTGGGACGACGTGGACGAGCCAGACACGACGAACCGGGTTCGAGTTGCAGGGAATCTCGTGTGCGAACTCATCGGATTGCTGGGCGGTCGGGTTCCGTCTGACGGGAGCCATCCCGGCTCCCGTGGCGACTGTCCTTGCGACCACCAACGGCGGGCGCTCGTGGGCCAGAGAAGATCTCGTGCCCGGGATCGGCGAGCTTCTAAGCATCTCCTGCCCGAACACGTCGGACTGCTGGGCGCTCGGTTACACCCTGACGGGCCTGCCAACAGCGGGGTCATTCGTCGTTGCCACCACAAACGGCGGGAGAACGTGGAAGGTGCAGATGACTCTGCGGAGGCTTCTTCCACAGCTCCTGGGCATTTCGTGCACGAACACCTCGGACTGTTGGGCGGTCGGTTCTCTGCAGGCGCTTCAGGGATTGATTCTGGCTACTCACGACGGGGGACATAGTTGGGGCTCGCAGAGCGTCCGAAACGGCCGCATCGGCCCTCTGCGAAGTATCTCTTGCCTGGCTGGAACAGATGCTTGCTGGGCGGTCGGGTGGGACGGCCAGACGAACTTCGGCGGCGAAGTACTCAGTACTCGATGACTTGGACAGCGCACCCGACCTCGGCAGCGCATCCACCATTTGGGATCAGCTCTTTACCGTGAGCCGAGGGGCTGGCAATCCCGCCAACCCGGCGTTTCGCCAATAGGGCCGGAGGCACTCCCTCGGCGAGGTCCAGCCTCAGCTTCAAGGAATCCCTGGGTCCACTCGTCCTTGTCGATCACGTCGTGCCGAACTCTGGGTCACACCAGTGGTGAGCGTGATGACGCCACCAGCAGCACAGAGCCACAGTCCGAACTGTGTGCTCGTTGATACGTGGCCCACCGGAGGCAGAACATTCTGGATGGCCACGAGCGCCATGACTAACGGGACAACTGCGAGAAGGCCAATCAACAGATTCGAGGTCGCAAGAGCACGCTCCGGCCCTCTGTCAGTCAGTAGGGCAATGCCGGATGCGATTGCCAGGATTCCCAGCAGCACGAAGAGCGGAGCTGCCGCCGTGAGCCACGAGTCGCTCGTTCTGAGCCAGGTGCTCCCAGTGTCGAAGCCATTCCCCGACACCGATTGCAAAGGCCCGTTCACGCTGAACCAAGGCAGGATGGTTCCGACGGCCATGAAAGAACCACCGGCAATCGACATCTCTCCGCTGAGACGGCGATGAGACACAGCCCGTCTCCGTCCCATCCCTGCAGGCTGCGCTGTCCTCACGCCATCGGTCCGATCTTCCGCCGCCTTTCAAACGCTACATCTCGTCACAGTCTCGGCTGGTCTTACGTGCTGAGGGCTCGCCGGAGCGCCGGTAATGCGGCGTTGCTGAAGGCAGTCGCACTCGCTCCGGCCAAGCTCACCTGGAACGTCGCGCGACGTTCAGAGTGGCGCACGTAGTGGCCGTCTTCTCGATGCTCGTCGTCCGCCAAATCCTCGCCTGAATTCAGCCCGCGGCAAGCCGCGGACACCCGTCGCGGCACCGGAGCCCGCAGTAAGCTCGCCGAGTGCCAGCGGAGGACCAGCCCCCGAAGGTCCCAAGGCGGCGTCGGGGTCGACGGTGCCTTCCCCTTGCCGTCGCGCTCTCCATCCTTGCGCTCATTGCCGCCGCCTGCGGAGCCTCCTCCGGTGCGCCGCCGACGACGGCGCCCGGCTCGGGGATCTCCACGACGACCCGGGGCAGCGGCTCGACATCGCCCACCCAGCCGACCACAGCCTCCTCCCCCACGACGACCGCGGCGCCGGCGACTGCCTGCTCATTGAGTGTGATCGAGGCGATCTCGGGCGAGTCGACGAGTGCCGACGAGGCCCGCACGGCCTCGTGGGTGACGCTCAGTGCGAACAACTGGACCGTCTTTGTCCCCAACGGTAGTTGGCACCTGTCGGCGAGCACGGCCGGCGGAGCCGACATCGTCTCGCCGAACGGGCAGTGGGACGCCAGCCTCGACAACCCGAGCAGCCAGTCGCCCTTGAGCTATGGCGAGCTCACCACAGATCTCCTCTCCGGCGTCTCCGACATCAAAGAGATCTGCCAGTCGCCCAACGAGCAGAGCGCGGCCGGGGAGACGCAAGCCACCGAGGTGACCGGCGTCTACGAGGGCACGCCGGTGCACATCGTCTACGCCTTGACGATTCTCACGCCGACCGAGGCTGACTTCTTCCCGGGAGTGACGCGCTCGATCTACACACCCATCTCACAGTGGTCCACGAGCGCCGAAGAGGCGCTCTGGCTCATCATCAAGCGCGCTGTGTTCGTCCCCTCAGCCCCGTAGGGACTCCCGTCCCTTCGACGGTCGGTAAGGAGCGAGGACCGCTCGGCTCAGGCGTCTTCTGTCTCGAGGCGCTCCCGCAGGTGACGCACGGCCGCTCGGTCTCCCGGACCGTCCCGGGCCAAGAGCCGCGCTTCCACCGCCAGGCGATGGGCGGCATCGACGTTGCCGCCGTACTTGAACTTCGCCCGCACGTCGTGCACGGTGATGCGGAGCCCGCGGATGCCCGCCAGCGTGGCGCCGTGCTCGATGGGATCGACCTGGCCCTCGTCCTTCGGCAAGGCGGCCAGCTGCCGGCGGAGGATGGCGGCTTTCTCCTCGTCGTCGTTCGTCACTTCGGCCGTCCCGAGCAGCTGCACGGCGGCGTAGTACGTCGTCGGGATGCCCCAGGCTGGATCTTCCTCGCCGATGGCTTTCCAGGAGGCCGGGATGAAGGCCCAGTCGCCGGCGACGCTCATGACGACGTGAGGGTTCTCGGAGAGGACCCCCCAGATCGGGTTGGGTCGGGCGAGGTGCATGAGAATGACGTCCACTCCCCCGTCCCCCACCGTGAGGGCGAATTGCGTCGGCACGACGACGGCGTAGTCCCGGTCCTTGCCAGCACAGACGAGATGCCCAAAACCCTGCGCGTGCACGAACTCACGCCACTGTTGCTCGCTGATCGCCTCGTCCCAGCGGTGGATGAGCATGCCTCAGGCCCTCGTTGACGGGAGCGTCACCCTCGCAATCTAGGCCGCAGCTACCGTCGTGTCACTGACTCGCACCACGAACACGCCGTCTCTGAGGACAGACCGAGCGCTCTCGGTTGCCGAGCTCGCCGCCGAGACCGGATTCGCCGTCTCGGTCCGCCGCGTCATTGAAAGCCTCCGACCAGGCGAAGTCGTCACCTACGGCGAGGTGGCCCGCGAGGCTGGCCATGAGGGTGCCGCCCGTGCCGTCGGCACCTTCCTTGCCCGGGACGGATCCGAGCTCGCTTGGTGGCGGGTGGTCACCTCGACCGGGCGGCTCGTGCCCGGACACGAGAGGGAGCAAGCCAGGCGCCTGCGCCGCGAAGGGGTCGAGCTCGGGGGGACCCCCGCCCGGGTTCGCATGGCGGGCCGCAGCCGAACGCCGCCTCGGCGGCGCTCCGCCGGCCCTTGAGCTGCTCACCTCGCCCTTGGCAGGCCGAGAAGGTGATCGACGATGGGAGCAAGGGCGTCGGCGAGGACCTCGCTGCCGGCGATGTTCAGGTGGATGCCATCGAGCCGCACCGGCGTGAGCACGCCGTGGATCCACAGGCTCCCGGTGTACCCGCCACTTGGGGTGTTAAGGACGACTCCCGGGTTGTAGTAGACGACGCCGGGGTGTCCGGCCGCCTCCTTGGCGTAGATCAGGTCGATCACCTGCATGGAAGCGTTGAGGACGGCGTTCTCCATGGCAGGCTCGCCGATCCAGAGCACCTTGCAACCCTCACGGAGCAGGGACTTCATCGTGTTCCCGACGATCTGTCCGTACGCGCTGTCCCATAAGCGGCTCCCGACCGCCTGGTAGGCGCCGTCGACGAGGATCTCCTGGCCATCGTTGGCGCTCCCCATCCAGATGACGAGCTTCGGGCGGCGTGCGGCGGCGACGGCAAGGAGGTGTTTCGACCAGTTGAAGAACGCCGACACGACGAAACCCGAGCCCACCTGGTACTCGGCCAGGGTTCGCGTCGTCGTCGAGTTCTCGTGCAGGGCCCACCAGGCCCACTCCGGCCCGGCGGCCGTGGAGTCGCCGGCGAAGTAGATGGGGGGTCCGGGCGGCACGGCCGGCAGGACGCCCAAGCGGCCGGGCGGGAGCCGGAGGGCGAGCACGTCGTGGCCGAGGGCGACGAGCTGTTGGGTGTTGAGCGACGAGAAGTCACCCGGCGATTGCCACAACAACCAGTAGGACGTCGACCCTTGGGTGAAGTACAGGTAGCGGTTGTTGGCGATGATCGCCTCCTGGCCCAGACCGTTCACCGTCACGAGCGTGTCCACGTACTGGGTGGCGGCGTTGAACGACGTGTGCGGCTCGACGGCGAGGGCGAGGAAGGAGTTCTCCCCCACGAGCCACTGGCAGTAGGGATACGTCGGCGTGGCCGGCCCGACGGGGCCGCCGAACTCCCGGGCGATCTGCCTGCGGCTGAGGAGGGTGCAGGCGAGGCGCGTCGCCTGGCTGCCGAGCGAGCCGTCGTCGAGGCGCTTGGCCAACCCGTGCC
>DASPSK010000502.1:0-10604 GCA_035623975.1 Acidimicrobiales bacterium
TCGCCGAGGCGGGCGACCCCGCTCCCGCCTACGCGAGTGCTCTCGGTGGCTCGGCCGGCCTCTTGATGGACTGGTACCAGGTCAGCGCCGAGCTCCCGTCTTTCGTGGGCAACCCCACCTACCAAGGCGAGCAGCTGCTGATGTGGTTCCCCTGGCACCAGCTGGGCACCCTCAACGAGCCGGCCGGCATGTTCCACGACGGCTTCAACTCGCTCCCACCACCTTTTGCCGTCTTCACCGCCGGCGTCGCGGCGAAGCTCGCTCACCGACGGCCTGCCGAGGTGCTGCTGCTCAGCACCACCGGTGGCCAGTTCGCGACAGCTCTGCACGAATTGGCTCGCTATCACGCCGTTCTCCTGCGCACGACCGTGCTCCGCCAGGGGCCGGCGGTGCTGCACGCCTGGCTGATCCTCCTCAGATCCTTCGCCCGGGGTGGCATCGCCTGAGGAGCGGTGGGGGCGCCTTGTAACGGGCGGCCTGGGCCAGCTAGCTTCGCATGCGTGGCAGCTCCTGGCGACGCCAATTCGGCCGCCGCCGGGACATACGAGCTTCAAGAGGCCCAGCCCTCGCGGGGCGTGACGGCCACCTCGCCCGCCGCGGACGCTGCGGGACCCGCTCGCCTCGCATCCTTGGCTTCCGACGCCTGCGTTCCCCTGCTCTTTTTGGCCTCGGGTGCGGCCGGGCTCATCTACCAGGTCGTCTGGACTCATGACCTCGTGCTCGTCTTCGGGAACACGACCCAGGCCATTGTCACGACCGTGACGGCGTTCCTCGCCGGCCTCGGGATCGGCTCGCTGCTCGGGGCCGCCCTCGGAGTGAGGCTGCGACGGGCGCTCGTCGTCTACGGCTTCCTCGAGATCGCCGTAGGTTGTTTCGCCCTCTGCATGCCGCTCGCCTTTGACGCCATCGCCACCGTCTTCCGCAACGCCTATCTCTCGCTTCCCCCGGGTGAAGTGGGTCTCATCCGTTTCGCCCTGGCCTTCTGCGTGCTCACGCCCGTGACGCTCATCATGGGGATGACCATGCCCGTGCTGACCCGGCAGCTCGTGCGGAGCGACCCGGACGTGGGCGAGCGGATTGCCCGGCTCTACGGGCTCAACACGCTCGGGGCCGTCCTTGGCACGGCGGCGAGCGGTTTCGCTCTCATCGAGCTGCTCGGCCTCCTCGGGACCACCTACGTGGCCGTGGCGCTCAACTTCTGTGCGGGCGTCGGGGCGCTCCTCATCTCGCGCACCCTGCCAATCGGCTACGTCGAAGCGGTGCCCAAGCGGGCGAGTCGGCTGCGGCTCGATGGTCGCCGCGGGCTCCTGCTCGCAGTCACCTTCATGTCGGGTTTCGTCAGCCTCGCCCTGGAGGTGCTCTGGACCAGAGTGCTTCTACAGGCCACCGGCTCCTCCATCTACGTCTTCGTCGCCGTCCTGGCCGTCTACCTCATCGGGATCGCCGGCGGCAGCTTGGTGTACGAGCGGCAGAGGTTCGGCCCGCCTCGGATCTCGACCCTGGGCGGATGCCTGGCAGGCGCCGCCGCCCTCACGCTCCTGCCCGTGATCCTCAGCGACGTCCGTGGTCCCGGCGAACTGTCCAAAGTTGTCCTGCTCATCGTCCCGGTAACCGCCCTCCTCGGCTACGCCTTTCCCCTCACCGTGCGGCTCTTCGTCGCCAGTGCCGCCCACGCCAGTCGCGGGGTCGGGCTCGTCTACGCGGCCAATACGGCCGGATGTGTCGTGGGGACGGTGATCGCCGGCTTCGTTCTCATCCCGACGCTTGGCACCAACATCTCGATCATCGCCCTCTGCATACTCGAGGCCGCCGTCGGAGGTGCCTTGGTGATCGCCTTTGCACCGGCCCACCGGTTCCTCCGCTCGAGTGTGGCGCTTCTCCTCACCGGCGCTCTCGTCCTCATGCTCTTCGTTCCTGCCGCCACGCTCACCTACACGCAGAGAACGATCGCCGCCAAAGGGTGGCCGACTCGGCACTTCGAAGACACCGTCGCCACCGTCGACGTTGTCGGGGGTCCTCCACTACAGCGCCGACTCTTCGTCAACGGGACCGGGATCACTCGCCTCACGATCGACACCAAGCTCCTGGCCTACCTCCCGAAGGCGCTGAGGCCGAACGCAACCTCCATGCTCGATATCTGCTTCGGAATGGGCTCGACGTATCGCTCCTCGATCATTCTCGGCCTGAACACGACCGCTGTCGAGCTGGATCCGACCGTACCGTCGGTCATGTCCTGGTTCTACCCGGATGCGAACAAGTACCTCCACAATCCCCTCGGCCATATCATCATCACCGACGGACGCAACTACGTGCGTCTTACGAACAAGCACTACGACCTGATCACGGCTGACTTCCCGCCCCCGATCTGGAGCGCAGGGACGGTCGTCCTCATGACGCACGAGTTCTACCAGGAGGCAAAGGCTCGTCTCGATCCCGGTGGCGTGCTCGCCGTCTTCATGCCCTACAGCGCGCGTCCCGAGCAGAAGCTGTTCGTGCGGACGTTTCGGGCTTCCTTTCCCTACATGACCGTCATGACAGGGCCTCGACCTGAGGGCCTGTACCTCCTCGGTTCCGACTCGCCGATGATCTTTCGTGCCAGCGCGATCGAGCGCGTGTTCGGTTCACCCGCAGCTCGAGCTGACTTGGCCAACGCACCGGATTATCCCCGTGTCCCGACGAGCACATGGCCTTCCATAATTCGTAAGCATGTCTGGCTGGTGAATGGCCAGGTGAATGCGTATACAGGTTCCGGGCCGCTGCTGACCGACGACCATCCGCTCTCTGAGTATTTCCTCCTGCACGGCGCCGGCCTCTTCCCGAACGACAGCTATGACGGCTTCGAGCAGCCCGCCCTGCACCTGGCACTCGTCATCACCGGTTTGATCGGGCTGCTGGCTCTCGGCCTTGTCGCCGACGCACTCTTGCGACGCCGACGGGGCGGGCGCGTCAGCCGTGTGTAGCGGACTGCAACGATGCGGAACGCCCCCGTGTCACTACCGGTCCTTGCAGCTCTGGCAAAGCCCTATGTCGAGACCCATCTCATCGGGCGGGTGTGGGTGGGAGTGGCAATCGCCGCCGGTCTGATCGAGCTGGCGGGTGCCGGCCGGCTGCGCCCGGAAGCGACCAAGAGGGACAGGGGCAGTCGAGTCTTTCTCCGTGTCTGCGAGATTGCCGGCATCGCCCTGCTCCTTCTCTCGCCGAGGATCGCGCCCGCCGCCGAGATCCGCCCGCCCCTCGCCTCGGTGGTTGCCGGGATCGTGATCTTCTCGGCTGGCGAGGGCCTGCGGGTGTGGGCGAAAGCGGCGCTCGGCAGGTACTTCACCTACACCGTCCAGACCAGCGGTGATCAACCTGTGATCACGAGCGGCCCCTACCGAGTCCTGCGGCACCCGTCCTACACGGGGATCCTGCTGATCGCCATCGGAGCCGGGGCCGTGTGGGGGAACTGGCTCGGACTGGGGGCGCTGGCATTGATGACACTCATCGGGTTGGTCTATCGCATCTACGTCGAGGAGCAGGCCCTGCTCGAGGAGCTGGGCGACAGGTACCGTGCGTATGCCGAGCAGCACAAACGCTTGGTCCCATTCGTCTGGTAGCCCTGAGGCGGCTAGCCCGCCTGTTCCCGGCCGGCGAGCCCCTTCCGGAAGGACACGCCGGCCGGTTCGACCATGCGTGTTCAGGCTTTGGGCAGCTCGTAGGCGCCGGCATCACAGTTGGTGACGGGGCGGGGCCGGCCCCGTTGATCAGTCGGAAGGCAGGCAAGGCCGATCTTGCGGGCGGGCGAGCTGGCCTCAAGCGCCATTGTCTCTGTGGGCCCACCGTTGCTCGCGAGAGGGTGGAGCTTGGGGTTGGTCGAGACCTTGTCGCCGGCGGCCAGCTCCACGACGCACTTCGCGGAGCCGAGCACGTTCCCACCCTCGGAGGCGGCCGCAATGGCTACCTCGCCGCTCGAGGTGGAGAGGCCGCAGTCGTTCTCCCCGCCGCCTTTGGCCTTGGTCGTGTTGTGGCTGAGGATGGAGTCCTCGAGCGTCACCGATTGACCCTCCTCGGTGGTGTAGAGGGCCGAACCCGTCCCTGCCACGTTGGCGGTGATCGTGTCCGAGTCGAGCGTCACGATGCCCGCGACCAAGATGCCCCCACCCTCGCCGCTTGCGCCCGCAAGATTGCCCGTGATCGTCGAGTTCGAGACGGTCCCCCGCACGTCGGCGAGGACGAGGGCTCCACCCATGCCGTCGGCAACCGGAGTGCTGTTGCCGCTGAAGGTGGAGCCGGAGATGGAGAACTCCGACTCGGCGAGCAGGAGGCCCCCTCCTTCCTCGGCCCTGTTGTTCGAGAAGGTGCATTGCTCGATCGTTGCGGCCTCTGAGAGGAGCGCCAAAGCCCCCCCGGCCTCGTGTGCGGTGTTGGAGGTGAACGTGTCGTCGGCGTAGGTGAAGGCCGCCTCGTCCTCGTCGAGGATCGCACCGCCGGCGGAGTCCGCACCCTTGGCGGCGTTGTCGCGGAACGTGCTGTCGGTGATGGAGCCAAGTGTCTCCGGCGCGATCGACACGGCGCCGCCGTAGGTCTCGGTGGTCCCGGAGGGTACCCCGGCGGTGTCGTTGGCGAAGGTGTCGTCGGACATCGTGACCGAGGCGCTGTCGGTGTCCCCGGAGGTCGTGGAGGAGGCGACCCCGATGGCGCCCCCGTCGCCTCCGACGCCGACTGAGTCGCGCTCGAACGTCGCGCCCGTGATGTCCACGAGCAGGGGTGAGTACACCGGCGTGGACCGATCGCTGACGCTCGACAAGAGCACGGCCCCGGTGCTCAAGGCTGCGCCCGGGGCCGAGTCGTCGTCGACGGTGTCGCCTTGCAGATCGACTGAGCCCGAGCCGCCTTCAGCCGCCACGGCCTCGACGGCGCCGGCAATCTCCGTCACCGGCTGCACGCTGTTCTTGTCGATGGTGTCATCGGCGAGGATGAGCTTGAAGGTGGCCCCCGCCGCCAGAGTGGCGGCGCACACGGCGGCGGCGCAGGGGAGCACCGCGGAGGAGGAGGTCCCATTGTCGTCGAGCACGGCTCCGGAGATGTCGAGCTCGACGCTGGCCCCGGTCGCCGGCGCGAGCGCCACGACGGCTTCCGACGTGTTGCCGGAGAGTGATCCGCCGGTGATGTCGAGAGCCGTCGGCAACTCGTCGCCGCTCAATGCCAGGATGCCGCCGAGGCTGCCGGTGTTCGCATTCACCACGACCTTCGTGAAGGCCGCTACCACCGTCTCGAGGAGAGCCGCCGCCCCTCCTGCGCCGCCAATGGCCGAGTTGTGCGACAGCTGACCGCCTTGCATCACGAGACCCGCCCCATCGGCGAAGATCCCGCCCCCTTCACCGTCATCGGCGACACGGTTGAAATTCACCGTCGTCCCGCTCAGGCTCAAGCTGACACCCTCGGCGAGAATGCCGCCGCCCACACCTGCGGTGGAGGTCGTGCCCGCGGTGTTGGAGGACACCGACGTGTCGATGATGGTTGCCGGGGAGGCGATCGCCAGGCCGCCCCCTCCGCTGTCGGCCGTGTTGCCGGTGATGGTGGAGCGAGCGATCTCCGCAGACCCCTCTACGGCGAAGATGCCCCCGCCGTCCTCTGTCGCCGTGTTGTCCTTGATGGTCGAGTCCGAGACCCAGAGGTTGCCGAAGGAAGCGATGGCGCCGCCCTCATCACTTGCGACATTCGACTCGAGGTTGACGTCGGTCACGACGGCGTCGCATCCTGCATCGACCGTGAGGGCGCCACCGTCGGTCGACGGGGAGACCGCCGAGCCCCCCTCGATGGAGAGAGAAGCCAGGAAGAGCACACCGCCCTCGTCCTGCGAGTTCTCCTCGACGGCGAAGGGCTCGATGTCATCGCCAAAGAGGACGGAGATGATCGTCTTGGTGGGCGAGGTCCCCTCGATCGTGACCGCACCCGGGTCGCTGACGACCATGGTGCCCACCGCGGTGTCGTCGAGGACATAGTCAGACGACGAGAGCTTGATGTTCACGGTCTTGCCGAGATTGTCGGCAGCCGCCACGGCCGCACGCAGCGTGCATTTGCCATTCGTGGCGAGACAGGTCGTGCTCGTGGGCGACGAGCTGGGATCGTCCGCCGTGGAGTTCACGGTGAAGGTGGTGGCCGCCTGCGGCACGCGCGGCTCCGCCGGCCGTGGACGCGAGAGACGGCTGCGAAGGTGTCCCTTGAGCGCAGGGTCTCCGAGGTTGCCGAAACCCTCGCCGACAGCGCTCGCTCGGCGGGCGAAGGCGACGAATTGCCCCAGCGGGAAGTGGCCCTGAGGCAGGTGGAGGCTGCGGCCTTGCAGCAGGCGGAGAGATCTCGTCCCCACCACTGCGGGCCGCATTGATGCGCTTGCCACGGTCGTCGCCACGAGCGACGTCGCCGCCAGCCCGATCACGAGAGCACAGGCTCCGGTGAAGCGAAACGCCCGCCAGTGTGATCGAGTCGTCATCCCTCGCAACATTGCGTCTCCTTCGGCCGATGGCGGTACGAGTTACTCGCACCGAGGTCGGGCCGCACGCGACGGACCGTCAGCACCTGGGCAAGAGCACTCTCTCTTGGTCTGCCGGCCCAGCCTTGTCCACCGGCAGTCGCGTATCAAGGACCCTCGTAATCCCTGCGCTTCGGAGGCGGTCGGCGGATGCGACCGAGGCTCGAGGCCAGAGTGGCCAGTTCACCCTTGTTCCACTTCGGGCGGCGCGCTGAGCTATTTGACAAGCTCAAGCTTCATAAGTGAGGCCATTGGGCCCTACTCCAGAGGTGCACGGCTCCCCAAAATGAGCATGTGCCCACCCTGTTTGGAATGCTGGCCAGCCGGCAACCTTGACCGACGTTCGCCACGGTCGAACAGGCAGCCGGAGGAGATGTCGCTGCAGCCAGCTGGAGGGCGGCTCGACATAGGAGCAAAGCATGGACTTTCGGAGCCTGGGATGGCTCGTTATCCTCGTGGGCCTGGTCATCGTGCTGGTTGGGCTGCTTTTCGTCATTGGCCATCGATTCGGTTGGAGTCATCTGCCCGGCGACATTGTCATCCACCGAGGAAACACGACCGTCTACATTCCGCTGGCGACGATGATCATCATCTCCGTCGTTCTCACGGTCGTGGTCAACCTGCTGCGGCGCTGATGTTGGCGGCGCGGCCGTGAGGCTCCGGTGTGCGTTCAGCCCCGGCAGTCCGTCTGCTCGCCTGTCGGTGGCGGGCCACGAAGACGCCGACGCCCGACCCGACTATGAGGAGGCTCTGTGTTATGTGGTCTGAGCTGGGGTTTTGCAGCGCCCTCGGCAGGACTCGAACCTGCGCACCCGGCTCCGGAGGCCGGACTCTTTCGCGATAAAATTGCAGTTCATGATGGGTGAGGTGAGAGGGTGACTATGCTCCTCCCATGGCCCTCCCAACGCTCCCGCTGAGCGGGCGGCCCCTGGCGGACGTCTCCGTTTACAGCGTGCAGCGTCGCTCCGTTGAGCGCCACAAGCGGCCCTGGATCACCCGCTGGTCAGTTAACGGCCGCCAGCGCAGCCGAGCTTTTCGGACCAAGTCGGAGGCCGAGCGGTTCCGGTCGGGGCTGCTTGTCGCGGTGCAGTCGGGGGAGGCGTTCGACGAGGCGACCGGCGAGCCGCTGTCGTGGCAGCCGTTGCCCGACCAGGTGCGTGCGCACGAGTGGGCCCGACGATGGCTTGCGGAGCAATGGCCGGAGTGGGCGCCCCGCACCCGGGTGTCAGCGGTAGAGGCGCTCACCCGCCTAGTACCGCTCCTCGTGGCCCCGACGGCGCCCGCGCCGCCGACGACGCTTCGCTCCTACCTTGCTTCGTCCCTCCGGCCGGACGGAAGCGGGCGCGACGATGAGGCTGAGCGGTGGCTGGAGCAGTGGTGTCTGCAACTGGGACAGCTCTCGCGGCCAGTACTCGCCGTGGTCGACCGACGGCTCGTTGTGCGGGACGACGGCGAGCCGCTCGGTCCGGCGACTGCCGGTCGGTTCCGAAAAGTGTCGAGAGCCTGCATCCGGCGGGCGGTTGAGTTGGGGATCCTCGACGCCGACCCGTGGCCGCCTCCGCCGCGAGGTCGCTCCAAGCGCAAGGCGACCCGCATCACGCGGACGGCTTCGATCCGCAGCCTGCCCGATCCCGCCACTATGGCTACGGTCATCGACGCCATCGCAAGCCACCAGCCCGCGAGTCGGACATACCGGGTGATGACTGCCGTCGCCTACTACGCCGGCCTGCGTCCGTCCGAGGTCGTGATGATCCGAGCGAGGGCCCTCGAGCTCCCGGAGAACGGGTGGGGCCGCATCGACGTCACCGAGGCTGATGTCGCTTTCGACCAGCCCGGTGAGCCGAAGACCGGTCCCCGTTCGGTACCGATCCCACGCCAGTTGGTCGACCTGCTCCAGGACTGGGTCGACGAGCGCGGCTACTCGGGCGACGATCTTCTGTTCCGCACCCGCACCGGTAGGCGTCCAACAGCTTCGAACTGGTCGCGAGCGTTTCAACGGGCACTGCGGGAGAGCGGCTGCTCGCCCCTCCGCATCTATGACTGCCGCCACGCTGCGGCGACGACCTGGCTGGGGGCGGGCGTCCCGCTTGGCGAAGTCGCCAAGCGAATGGGTCACAGCGTCGAAACGCTGGTCTCCACGTACGTCGGCGCCCTAGCCGGCGACGAGACGTTCGCCAACGAACGCATCGAGGCGGTCTTGGCGGGGCCTAAGAAATCGTCGGCCTCCAGAGGGGCTCACCCGCAAGCGACCGAGCGTCCAGGCCGACTCCCGCTGAAGCGGAGCACGAGTCGGCTGTGGACCACCAGTAGCACGTAGCGGCAGTGAGCATTGCGGCCGCGGGTTGCGCCGGAGACTCCGGTTGCTCGGAAGATCGCGACAAGGGTCAGGTCAGGCGGTTCGATCGACGCCAGCCCGTAGAGGGTGACGTGAGTTGTCGAGCCAGCTGGCGATTTCGGCGGGGTCGAAGCGAACCAGCCACCCAACCTTGAGGTAAGGCACCCGTCGCTCAGCGATGAGTCGGCGGATGTGGCGCGTGCTGACGCCGAGCCGTTCGGCGAGCTGATCGATGGTGAGCAGCTGGGGCAGCGGGTCGGTGTTCGCCATTGTCGTCTCCGTTCAGAGGGGCTCTATGTATCGACGGGGCCCCGAACACCAGCAGCCGTGACAACCGGTGCAGGAGCCTGCACCCTTAGCCGCTGGGAGGTCCACGCTATCTACGGCGAATCGCGCTCCACGTTTGGCACACCATCAGCGCGCAGGCCCAGCCATCGACGACTCCTCGACCCCGCCTTCCCTACCACTATTCACCACTATTGTCCGCCATCTACCGTCCATCATATATCCCTATCTCAAGACATACACTCCTGCTATAACCACCAATCAAGGCGAACACGATTGCAACCCATTGGGTTGCCAGAGGCCGGGCCGCCGTACGGAAGTGGTGACAGAGCTGTGGCGTGGATGCGGATGATGGGAGCAGAGTCGGTGGCGTATCACCGTGCCACGGTGCTCGAGCGCGCCGATGACCATCCCGGCATGGCGCTCGAGTACTACGCCTCTCGGGGCGAGACCCCGCTCGTATGGGGCGGGTCGGGTGCGGTGAGCCTCGGTGTGTCCGGCCCGGTGTCGCCGGAGGAGTACGAGGCGGTCTTCGGGCCGGGCGGCGCCCGCCGTCCGGCCACCTCAGAACGTTTGGTGGCGACGCGCCGTCCCGGTATGGAACTCGTGATCTCTGCCCACAAGAGCGTCGCAGAGCTGGGTGTGATTGGCCGAGCCGAGGACATGCACGCCATCATGGACGCCGAGCGCGACGCCACCCTGGCCTACCTCGATCGGGTTACCCGCCAGATGGGGGGGCGGCGAGGCAGAGCCGCAGCGGCGACCAAGACCGGCGGGCTCATCTACGCCCACACCCGGCATGCCACCTCACGGGCGGGGGATCCCTGCCCGCACGACCACGTCCTTCTCGCGAACCTGGTCGAGATGGAGGACGAGCGGGGCGGCTGGAAGGCAGCCGACACGACGCTGTGGCGAGAGCACCTGCATGCCGCCACGATGGTTGGACGGGTGGCCTCGGCCCGAGCAGCCGTCGAGCTTGGCTACGGGATCGAAGCAGACCCCGGCCCGTCGGGGAGACTCGGGCATTGGCGGATCGCCGGCCTTCCCGACGAGGTCCTCGAGCTGCAATCCAAGCGGGCCGCGGAGATCGAGGCTGAGTGCAAGCGCCGGCGCGGCACGTCCTATCGGGCCAGACGGGTGGCCGCCCGCACCACCCGCTCGGCCAAAGAGCACGAGGCAGAGGGAGAGCTGGTGGCCCGCTGGAGAGCCGAGCTCGAGACCGCCGGCTGGCCGGTCGAGCAGCTGGCAGTCTCCGTCGAGGCGGCCCGAGGTGACTGTCGGCCGATGACGCTGAGGGACGCCCGCCGGCTTGTGTCCCAAGTCTTGGGAGACGACGGCGAGCTGGCGCGGCGCAAGGTGTTCTCCCGCCGTCACGTCATCGTCGCCCTCGCACCGCAGCTGTATGGGCAGGACCCGGCCCTCCTCGACCCGCTCGTCGACCGGGCTCTCGCCGACCCCGAGGTTGTCCCCCTT
>DASPSK010000513.1:0-16170 GCA_035623975.1 Acidimicrobiales bacterium
ACCGGTCCACGGCCCCGGCCCGGTGGAACTCGCCTGCGACCTGCGCCCCGCCCTCCACGAGGAGCTGGAGGACGCCCTGGCGCCCGAGCTCGTCGAGGACGCCGCGGACGTCGCCGCTCATCTCGAGAGCCGGCTGCACACGGGCGCCCTCGGGCGCCCTACCGAGCACGACCCGGAGCGGCTGGCGAGGCGGCGGCGGGTCCGTGCGCACCGTCAGCTCCGGGTCGTCGGCCCGTACGGTGCCGGCGCCCACGAGGACGGCGTCGCTCTCGGCCCGGAGGCGCTGGACGTCGGCGCGGGCCTCCTCCCCCGTCACCCACCTGCTCGTGCCGTCGGGGGCGGCGATGCGCCCGTCGAGGGTGGCGGCGAGCTTCAGCACGACGTAGGGGCGCAGCCTGCGGCGGTGCACGAGGTATGGCCGCAGGGACGCCTCCGCCGCCTCGGCGAGCACGCCCGTGACGACCTCGATGCCGGCCGCCTCAAGGGCGGCCAGGCCGCGGCCCTGCACGCCGTCGTCCGGGTCGATGAGAGCCACGACGACGCGGGCGAGGCCGGCGGCGATGAGGGCGCCGGCACACGGGGGCGTGCGCCCATGTGTGGCGCACGGCTCCAGGCTGCAGTAGCAGGTTCCCCCCCGCGCTCGCACCCCGGCCGCCGCCAGGGCGCTCGCCTCGGCATGGGCCCCCCCGGGAGGAGCCGTCGCCCCCTCTCCCGCCAGCGAGCCGTCCGCCGCCAGCACGACCGAGCCGACCCAGGGGTTGGGCGAGGTCGTCGTCCGCACGCTCGCGCCGAGCTCGATCGCCCGGCGCATCCAACGCTCGTCGTCTCGGGTGACCTCGGCGAGGCTCAGTGAGGTCTCCCGCCGCCGAGGAGCTCCAAAGCGTGCGGGACGACGTCGAGGATCGCCTCCAGGCACTCGACAGCGCCTTTGGGCGAGCCGGGCACGTTGCAGATGAGCGCCCGCTGCTTGGTGCCGGCAACTCCCCTCGAGAGGCGTCCGAGCGGGCTGACGAGGCGCATGGCCTCACTCAAGCCGGGGGCGTCCCGCTCGAGCACCGACTTCGTGCCTTCCGGCGTCTGGTCCCTCGGGCCGAAGCCCGTCCCCCCCGTCGTCACGATCAGCCCGGCGAAACCGGACGCCATCACCTCGAGAGCGGCCGCTACCTCCCGGTCCCCGTCGGGGATCGTGCGCTTCTCGACGACCTGGAAGCCGTGGCTTACGAGCAGGTCGGCCACGGCGGCGCCGCCGCTGTCCTCCCGCGTCCCGGAGGCGACCCCGTCGGAGACCGTGAGCACCTTGGCGCGAAGTCCCCGGGAGGCGAGGTCCTCCGCGGCGCTCCCGCTCATGGCCCCCTGCCCTCGGGAGCGGCGATGGCGGACATGGCGGCGGCCTCGATGGCGCGCACGGCCCCGAGGTGGTCGGGCCGGTGGAAGACGGCCGATCCCGCCACGAAGCAGCGGGCGCCCGCCTCCGCCATGACGACCGCCGTCGTGGCGTCGATTCCGCCGTCCACCTGCAGGGTCACGGGCAGGCCCCGCTGGTCGATCTCCCGGCGGGCGGCCGCCACCTTTCCCACGGCTTGCGGCATGAACGCCTGCCCGCCGAAGCCCGGGTGGACCGACATCACGAGCAAGAGGTCGATGAGCTCGAGGAACGGCCATGCGGCCGTGATGGGCGTCTCGGGGTTGACGACGAGGCCGACCCCGAGGCCGAGGCGGCGCATCTCGGCGCACAGCTCCTCGGTCTGCCCGAGCTCTACGTGCACCGAGGCGCTGTCGGCACCGCTGCGCGAGAAGGCCTCGAGGAGATCTCCCGGGTTCGTCATCATGAGGTGGCAGTCGAGCCAGAGCTGGGTGTGCCGGCGGAGCGAGGCCACCACCGGCGGGCCGATCGTGAGGTTCGGGACGAAGTGACCGTCCATCACGTCCACATGCAGCCAGTCGGTCGCCGGCGTCACGCCGGCGATCTCCACGCCGAGGGCTCCGAAGTCGGCCGAGAGGATGGAGGGTGCCACCCGTACTTCACCCGGTCGCAGGTGGGGAAGGCGAGGAGGCTCGTCGGCAGGCATCGCCCTCACCGTATCGCCCGCAGGAGGGCCGATCCCGAGGCGTGCTTTCCCCGTCAGTCGAACGCCTCGCCCGGGGAGATGCGGGCCCCCCGCAGCCAGTCCGTCACACTCTGGCGCTGTCGGCCCGCCGCTTGCACGACGGACAGCTCGAGCCAGCCGTCCCCTGTCGCCACGAGCCTGCCGGCGATGGTGCCCGGCGCCGGTCCGGCATCCTGCGGCGGTCCTCCGCCCCTGGCTTCGGCCGCCCAGACGATGACCCTGGCGTGGCGAAACGTCGTCCAGGCGCGGCCGACGCGCACCTGCCGCTCTATCGCGACGGCCGGCCGGGACCAGTCGATGTGGAGGTCCTCCTGGGTGATCTTGGCGGCATAGGTGGCCTCGCCGACTTGGGGGGCGGGCTGCCCGAGGGTGTGCACGCCGCCGGCGAGGCGAGACACGAGCAGCTCGGCCCCGAGCCGGGAGAGACGGAGACGGAGGACGGACACGGTCTCTCGCGGCCCGATGTCCGTCTCGGCGCAGGCGTAGACCGGGCCGGTGTCGAGACCTTCCTCCAGCCGCATGAGGCACACGCCCGTGCGTTCGTCCCCGGCGAGGATGGCACGCTCGACGGGAGCCGCCCCGCGCCAGCGGGGCAAGAGGGAGAAGTGGACGTTGACCATCTCAAGGTGCTCGAGCACGGCCGGGCGGATGAGGCGGCCGAAGGCCACCACGACGCCGACCTCGGCGCCGACGGTGAGGACGTCGTCGACCCGATCGCTCACGGCGATGCCAAGCTCTCTCGCCAGCGCCTTCACGGGCGTAGGGGAGGTGGCGCTGCCGCGGGCGCGACGTTTGTCAGGTTCGCTCACGACGAGAACGATGTCGTGCCCGGCGTCGACGAGCGCCTGCAGGCAGCGGGCAGCTGGCTCGGGCGACCCGAGAAAGGCCACCCGGGCCATGGTCAGCCGCCGCTAGAGCGAGGGCTCGCGCGTGGCCGTGCGCCCGCCCCGCGGGGGCCGCCGAGCAGGAGGGGCTGCCTCCTCCGGCACCGGCCCCACCTCCCCGAGGACGCGGGAGCGGAGGATCTTCATGGCCTCCTTGCGCTCCTCCGGCTGCAGGCGCTCGAGGAGGAGGACGCCGTCGAGGTGGTCCAGCTCGTGCTGGAAGACCCGGGCGAGGTACTCGTCGGCGTCGATCGAGATCTCGTTGCCCTCGAGGTCGTAGCCGGTGAGGTGCACCTCCTTCGGCCGCACGATGTTCCAGTGCAGCCCCGGAACCGACAGGCACCCCTCCTCGAAGTCCCACTCGCCCCGAGCCTCGCTGATGATCGGGTTCACGACCGTCTGCGGGCCCTCGCCGACGTCGTAGACGAACAGGCGCCGCTCCACGCCGACCTGGGTGGCCGCGAGGCCGACACCGGGTGCGGCATGCATCGTCTCGATCATGTCCTCAGCGAGACGGACGAGGCGCCCGTCCACGTCCTCGACCTCTCGCGCCCGCTGGCGCAGCACGGGGTCTCCAAATACACGGATGTTGTAGGTGGACACGCCCCCATACTAAAGGCAGCCGTTGCCGGGAGGTCCGCCGCCCGAGCCCACAGTCGCGGGCACGCATCGCCGCAGGCTTCCAAGCGGAATTGTGGCTCCCCATGACAGAATGTCACCGGTCCGGCCCGGTCGCCCGGATCCCAACTGAGTCTCATAGAGGAGACGTCATGCCCGAGCTCGAGGTCGCCACCGCTGAGGCCAGCTACGTCTTTGCCGACGGTGATGTCGTCACCATCGGCCGGCGGGACGACAACAAGGTGATCCTGATGGATCCGACCGTGTCCCGCCAGCATGCCGTCATCCGCTTCGAGTCCGGGGCGTGGGTGCTCGAGGACCTCAGCAGTGGGCGGACCTTCTACGAGGGCCAGCCGGTTGCCAAGCTCACCCTGGACTCCTCACCGCGGCGGGTCAACTTCGCCTCCCCCACCGGGCCCTGGATCACCGCCTCCGCCGGGCAGAGCGAGCGCACGGCCAGCGTCGCCGAGAGCGCGAAGACCTCGGCCGGCGACACCGCCGACGTCCCGGTCGTGGGCGGGCTCGCCGCCACCACCGCCGGCCCGGCGGCTGCCTTCGCGGCGGTGCCGGCCGCCCAATGGACGCCCGCCTACCGGCCCACCCCGCCGGGCCCTCCCGCAACGCCGTTCGGGCCCGCAGCCGCCCCGGCCGCCCCCCGGCGAGGCTCCCTCGACGCCGACTCGATGAAGCGGGCCTTCCACATCCTCTTCCCCTTCAGGAGCTGGATCGAGAACGCCGGTTGGCGCTCCGGCGTCCGGCTGGTGATCCTCGTGTACGCCATGCTGCCGGTGGTCTTCCTCGTCGTCTTCGCCAACACCACGAACTTCCAGACGCTCGGCTACGTGTACGGGCTCTACACGGCCCCGCTCTGGATGCTCGCCTTCTGGTGGCTCATCAAGCCGGAGGACACGCCGCGGACGCTCCTCATCACCGGCGCCGCCGTGGCGGTCGTCGTCCTGCTGTACATGGCGGGGCCGCTCAAGTGGTACTACAGCGCCGTCAACCCGCCATCGACCTCGCCTGGCAACTGGTTCCGGTGGCTGGTGTCCGCCGGCTTGAACGAGGAGTTCGCCAAGGACGGGTCGGCCCTCCTTTGCATCCTCGCCGCCGGCGCCTACTTCAAGAAGCGCCTCGGCGTCCGCAGCTGCATGTTCCTCGGCACGGTGGCCGGCCTCACCTTTGGCGTGCGCGAGGCGGCTTTCTACCAGGACAAGGACGTGAGCGTGTTCGCCGTCGCCACCGGGGCACACGCACTCGTGACCTACGTGCTGGAGTTCAGCTTGCGAATCTTCACCGACGGGCTGCAGCACGCCGAGTGGGCGGGGATCGCCTGTTTCTTCTTCGGGCTCGGCCTCAACTACACGCGGCGGCGAGTGCCGCTCATCCTCTTCGGATACCTGTTCGGCGCCATCCTCCACGCCACCAACGACTGGTCGACCGGGGTGTCCTCCTGGTTGTGGGTCGTGCTGCAGGTGCTCTGGGCCGCCCTCTTCCTCGGCTACACGCTCTTCGCCCCGAGCATCGAAGCGCAGGTGCGCGAGACATCGCTTTTCCGGGGGGACTCGATCATCGCCGAACGCCTGGCGGTCGACCAAGGCCCCAACCCCCTCGGTCCGGACGCCGCCGGGCGGACCGGATAACCGGGCGATGGCGGACGCGACACAGGGCAAGCGAGCCGGCGCCTCCCAGCCGGACGCCGCCCGACGGCACCGTTAGGCTCCGGTGGTGCAGCCAGGCGACCTGAGCGAGCGTCCGGACCTCACGCGGCCAGGCGGGGTCGTGTCGGCGCGGCCCCTCTATTTCTTCTGGCTGGCCGACTGCTCGGGCTCGATGCTGCGCGACGGGCGCATCCAGGCCTTGAACAACGCCGCAGCCGAGGCCTTGCCCCATATGCGACGGGTCGCCAAGGACAACCCCAACGTCGACGTGATCGTAAGGGTCCTGCGCTTCTCCACCGGGGCCGCCTGGGTCGGCGACGAGCCCACGCCTCTGGCGCGCTTCGTCTGGCCGCCGCTGCAGGCCGGCGGCGTCACCGATCTCGGAGCGGCCATCCGCCTGCTGACCGAGGACCTGCGCACCCCGCCGATGCCCAAGCGAGCTCTCTCACCGGTCGTGGTGCTGCTCTCCGACGGACGACCGACCGACGACTACGAGTTGGCCCTGCGAAACCTCCTGCAGCTGCCCTGGGGCCAGCACGCCATCCGGCTCGCCGTCGCCATCGGCCGTGACGCCGACCGCGACGTCCTGCGCCAGTTCATCTCCGACCCCAACACGGCCCCGCTCGAGGCGAATTCGCCCGAGGCCCTCGCCCGCCAGATGAGGTGGGTTTCGACCGTCGCCCTCGACGCGGCGTCCTCTCCCCGGGTCGGCATGGTGACCGAGAGCGAGCACGTCCGCAGCCTTCCCCCCGGACTGCTGTCGGAGTCCTACGGGAGCGACGGTCCGGAGATCTGGTTTGACAACGAGCCCGGGACCTAGGGGCGCCCACAGATGGGCGGGCTTCGGAGCGAGCGTGCGCGGAACCGCCCACGTCCGCGAGGCGCGGCCGAACCAGGACGCCGTCGGCTGGCGGACAGGGGACGCGGGCCGCTGGGCGGTCACGGCGGTGGCTGACGGCCACGGGCACAGCCTCGCCGTGAGAGCGGACACGGGGGCCCGTCTCGCCGTGGACGTCGCCCTCGACGCCGCCCGCTCTTGCTGGGAAGACCTCGGCGGTGAGGCCGACCGCTTCGCCGGCGGTGCCGTAGCCGATGAGCTGCCTGCGGCTGTGGCGACGAGGTGGCTAGCTTCAGTCCGGCAGCATCTGGCGGCATCACCCTTCTCGCCCTCCGAGCTGGAGGGCTCCGGCAATGCCGAGGCGCTCGCCGCCCACCCGGAGACGGCCTACGGGACCACCCTCATCGTCGTGCTGGCCGTCGCCGGCTCCGTCGTGTCGTGCCAGATCGGTGATGGGGACCTCGTGGCCGTGAGGCGCGACGGGGGCGTCTGCCGCCTGCTGCCTGCAGACAACCGCCTCGTCGGCACGAAGACGACCTCGCTCGCCTCCCGCACCGCCTCCAGCGACTTCCGCAGCGGCCATGTCGAGGTGGACGAGGCGGCCATCGAGCTCGTGGTGGCCGCGACCGACGGTTACGTGAACTCCTTCAGCGCCGACGACGGGTTCACCGCCGCCGGGCGGGACATCTGGAAGCTCATCCACGAGGTCGGCCCCAGCTCCGTGGAAGGCGCCCTCGCCAGCTGGCTCGAGAGCACGAGCAGCGACGGGACGGGCGACGACGCCTCGCTCACCCTCCTGTTCGACGAGAGCGACCTCGCCGACAGTGCCGCCACGGTGTCGGAAGGAACGCTCGGGTGAGCGGCGAGCTGCTCCACCCCGGTGACGAGGTCACAACGTGGCGCACGGGCCAGGTCTGCCGCATCGTCGACTTCAAGGGTGGCGGCGGCCAGGGCGAGGTGTTCGGCGCCGAGCTCGGCGGCGATCCCATCGCCGTGAAGTGGTACTTCCCCTCTGCGCTCTCGGAGTGGCAGCGCCGATCTCTCGAGAAGCTCTGCAACCGGCCAGCGCCCAGCCGGGCGTTTCTCTGGCCGCTCGATCTGGCCGAGTCGAAGCAGTACCCGGGTTTCGGCTACGTCATGGCGCTGCGACCGCCGCTGTTCCGCGATCTGAACGCCATCTTGCGGCGGGAGACGGAGCTGTCGCTGAGCGTGCTCTCGGTCATCGGCTTCAACCTGGCGGACGCCTTCTTGCGTCTCCACACCGAGGGTCTCTGCTACCGGGACATCTCCCCCCGCAACGTTTTCTTCAACGCCGAAGACGGTGACATCCTCATCTGTGACAATGACAACGTCGCCATCGACGGGACCGTCGGGGGCGGCGTGCTCGGAACGCCCCGCTACATGGCCCCTGAGATCGTCCGCCAGGAGGCCCTGCCGAGCTCGCGGACGGATCTGTGGTCGCTCTCGGTGCTGCTGTTCTGCCTGCTCGTGCTCCACCATCCGCTCGAGGGAGAGAGGGAGCTCGCCGTCACGTCGCTCAGCGACCTGCAAGCTGCTCGCCGCCTCTACGGGGAGGAACCCGTCTTCATCTTCGATCCGGACGACGCCAGCAACCGGCCGGACCCGACGGCCCATCCCAACGCCCTCGTCCTGTGGCCGTTCTATCCCAGCTTCATCCACGAGCTCTTCATCCGAGCCTTCACCGACGGCATACGCGACCCGATGCACGGACGCGTGGGCGAGAGCGAGTGGAGGGCGGCCATGGCGAGGCTGCTCGACTGCGTCACGACGTGCGAGACCTGCGGGGCCTCCAACTACACCGACCCGCTCGAAGGCGATGCCGCCAGTTGCTGGCGCTGCAGCACGGCTCTCCGCCCGTCGTACCTCGAGCTGTCGAGCCGTGACGTCGTCGTCACGCGGGACGGCGCCCATCTCTTCCGCCACCACGTCGAGGTGACCGCCCCGGTCAACTTCCGCCAGCCGTTCGGCACGTTCCGCAAGCATCCTTCTCATCCCGGTCTCCTCGGGCTCTCGAACCGCTCGTCCCGCCCATGGCGCTCGGCGCGGCCCGGCCGGGAACCCGTCGACGTCCCGCCGGGTGCCACCGTGGGGCTCTCCCCGGGGACCGTGATCGACTTCGGGACGGCGAAGGCCACGGTGCGCTCGCCGGCGAAGTCCTAGTTACGCCGGCCTGAAAGAAGAGTGAAGCACGATAGCTGGGCGAGCCCCGTCTGCCGCGGGTACACGCACAAAATGAACGCCCCGGACGCCGGGCCGGCCATGGTCGACCGTCAGCCGGTCTGTCGAAACTGCCGAGCATCACCTGTGGTCATGGCGTTCCGAACCAGGTCGTCAGGGCGTCGCGCAACCCGGTGTCCGCGCCGTCCCCCACCCAGGCGACGTATCCGTCCGGCCGGATCAACACGGCAGTGGGAGCGGTGACCGCGCCAAGTACCGGTAGCTCCCATAGACCGGCATATTCAGCATCGATCAGCTGGATCCGGTCAGACCAGGGAGCGATGTCAAAGCGGCCGGGCTCGCCGAGGTCGAGCAGCACCGGCTTGGCGTCGTGCAGCAGGGTGAAGACCCGCAGCGGACCGTCGGCGGTCACGAGGTCCAGATCGGGCATGCGGCGTCCGAGCAGGGGGTGGCCCTCGCCGAGGTCGTAATGAATGTCCAGCCCGGAGATGATCCCGGCGAGCCGTTTGCGAGGCTCGTCCATGACCGCCAGCTCCGACACCAGATCGGCCAGCGCCTTGGTTCGCTCGTCCCCCCGCTGGAGCAGGCCCAGAGCCATGGTGTGCTGCAGCACGCGGGCAGCGACCGGGTGGCGCTCGTCCTGGTACGTATCCAGGAGGCTCTCGGACGAGGTCGCCTTGACCACCTGAGCCAGCTTCCATCCCAGATTCACCGCATCCTGCACACCGAGGCTGAGGCCCTGTCCGCCCGCGGGGTAATGCACGTGCGCCGAGTCGCCGGCGAGGAGAGCCCGTCCCTCGCGGTAGGAGGCCGCCTGTCGAGTCATATCGGTGAACCTCGAGATCCAGGTCGGACCGTGGATCCCAAAGTCGGTGCCGTAGACGGCGATGAGGGCTTCGCTCAGGTCGCGCAGGGTGGGCTCGCTGCTCGGCCCGAGCTGCTGTTCGGTCACGACGACCCGTACCGTCCGCCCATCCTCCATCCTGTGAAGGCCATGGACTCCCGAGGCGTCCTGGCGAATGCCCCGTGGCGGTTCCTCGGTCACCTCGACTTCGGCGATCAGGTTGCTTTTCGTCGGATCCCAACCCGGGAACTCGATACCGGCTTCCTTACGGATGACGCTGCCTCCGCCGTCGCACCCAACGAGATAGTGCGCCCGCAGCGACTCGCCGTCGGACAGCTCGACGTCGACTCCGGTGTCATCCTGCGCGAAGCCCGTCACCTCGCATCCGTAATGGATCTGCACCGGAAGTTCGGCGATCCAGGTGGCCATGATCCTCTCGATGTCGTTCTGCCAGATCCCGAGCGAATAGGGATGGCGTGTCGGGAAGTCGCTCATGTCCAGCACCGTCGTGCCGATCATGGCGGCCTGAACTACCTGGCCCTCTGCGAGGAACCGATCAGCCACGCCACGCTGATCCAGCACCTCGATCGTGCGGGAGTGAAAGCCGCCGGCCCGTGAGCCGACAAGCACGTGGCTGGGACGCCGCTCGACGACCGCGACGTCGACCTTCGCCAAGGCCAACTCGGCTGCCAGCATCATCCCCGTCGGACCGCCCCCGGCGATCACCACCCCATGCTTGGCCATACGCCACCCCCCACCATCCATAGGCTCTGGTTCGGACCGAAGATTCTGCACACCGACCAGGGCCTGGCTGCAAGCGCCCGGTGCGCGCTAAATTGAGAGTGGCGGCAAGGACTCCCTTCCTCTGTTCTCTGCGGAGGGACAAGCCCTTTGCGATGCGCCTGCCGGCGTGTACGGCTCCGTGGGCCCGCCCAGGAGGTTCTCCTGTAGGTCCGCCTATGGGGCGCCTCGGTGCGCCCCAACGCCGGCTACGGCGAGCCCCCCTCGCGCGAGCCGGTGAGTCACGCGCCGCTTTCTGCGGCGAGATCGGACACGTGCACGGCCCCGCGAGTAAGCGCCTCGTTGGCGAGCTGCACCCGTCGTCGTTCGCTCGTGCCGTAGATGCCGAACTTGTCGTAGAGGTGGAGCAGGTGCTGCTTCACTGCGCCCTCGGAGACGACGAGTCGCCGGGCGATCTCCTTCGTCTCGGCCGGCTCGCGAAAGACGCCCCCTTCCAGCAGCGGCCTGCACAGGGCCACGAGGACGTCCCGTTCCCTCCGCGTCAGCTCCGGGGGTGCCTGACCGACCCGGGTCGCCGATGCTTGCGTGCGCTCCTCGGCGCGAAAGACGATGCGCGTCCGGCTGAGGAGGATCTCGTCGCCGTCGTGGAGGGCCTGTTGCCCGCTCACCGGCCGGCCGTTCACGCGCGTCCCGTTCTTGCTGCCGAGGTCGCGCAGGCACCAGATGGCGCCGAGACGCTCGAAGACGGCGTGGACCCGTGACATGGAGGGGTCGGAGGTGATGCGGACGCTGCTCTGCTCGCTCTTGCCGACGATGAGCGGCTCGTCTCGCAAGGGCACGAGGCGCGTGCCGGAGCTGTCCCAGATCTCGAGATAGCCGAGGCGCTCGCTCATCGCCCAGGCCGCACCTGGCGACGGAAATCAGCTCTGAGCATGCCCAAGCACGGCCGAATTATGGCATGGGCGGCGTTTCGAGCACCCAGCTATCATCGCCGCATGCCAGGTCAGGAGGGGGCGACACCGGCGGTGCTGGTCGGCGATCGTCGTTTCGAGTGGGTGGACCAGGCCAAGCTCAAGGTGGGCCGTGACCCTCTCGGCGACGTGGTCGTGGACGGGCCCCGCGTCTCGCGCCTTCACCTCCTCATCGAGGCGACCGGTGCCGGTTGGGTGGTCCGTGACGCCGGCAGCCGCAACGGGACGTTCCACAACGGCGAGCAGGTCAGCGAGCTCAGGCTCGACGGTCCCCTCGATCTCTCCCTCGGCGGTGCGAGGGACGGGACGCCTCTCCGGATCGCCCTCGCTCCGACCCCGGCCGAACCGTCCGGATCGGGCGCGGCCACGGTGATGCCAGCAGACGTGCCGGTTGTGTCACCGCCACCGGCACCGCCACCGCCACCGCCACCGCCACCCCCACCGGCACCGCCACCCCCACCGGCACCGCCACCGGCACCGGCGCCGGCGCCGGCGAGGCGACCAGAGGCCGGCGCGCCACCGCCTCCACCGCCCCCGCGTCCGGAAGCCGCTTCACCATCGCCTCCACCGCCCCCGCGCCGGACTCCCCCACCGCCCCTGCCGGAGCCCGCCCTTCCCGCCGGCGGGGCAGCGCTCCACAAGGACGCCGCCACCCGCCCCGGGGCGGCCGAGACGCCCCCTCGAGACGAGGAGATACCGAAGTCGGTTCTCGGCAAGTTCCAGCAGGTGTACCGCCCTTCGGTTGCTCGCTTCCGCATCGGCCGATCGGCCGACAACGACCTCTCCCTCGAGGGCGACCCCCGGGCCTCGCGCTACCACGCGGAGCTTCGCCGCCTCGACGACGGACGCCGGGAGCTCGTCGACCTGAACAGCCACAACGGCACGTTCCTGAACGGGCAACGGATCCACCGCGCCGTCGTCCAGGAGGGCGACATCGTCGGTATCGGCAACCACGTCTTCCAGTTCCACAACGGCGCCCTGGAGGAGTTCGCCCAGACCGACGAGGCCGATCTCGAAGTCGCTGGCGTCAGAGTCGTCATCGACGGGAACGCCCTCCTCGACGGCGTCTCGTTCTCTGTCCCGTCGCGGAGCATGCTGGCGGTCGTTGGGCCCTCGGGTGCCGGGAAGACGACGTTGCTGCGAGCCCTGACGGGTTTCTCGCGGCCGACGGAGGGTACCATCCGCTTCGGGGGCCGCGACCTGTATGCGGACTACGACGAGCTGCGGGCTCGCATCGGCTACGTCCCGCAAGAGGACCTCGTCCACGAGCAGCTCACGGTCCGACAGGAGCTGGAGTTCGCCGGCCAGCTCCGCCTGCCTCCCGACCTCGGTCGCGCCGGCATCTCCAAGCGCGCTGACGAGGTGATGGCCGAGCTCGGCCTCAGCAGCCGCACGGAGCTTCGTAACGAGAAGCTCTCGGGCGGCCAGCGCAAACGTGTCTCGGTCGGCCTCGAGCTCTTGACCGAGCCGGCCCTCCTCTACCTGGATGAGCCCACCTCAGGACTCGACCCCGGCAACGAACGCCAAGTCATGCAAGTGCTGCGAACCTTGGCGGACGGCGGGCGCATCGTCGTGGTCGTCACCCACTCGACCCAGAGCATCGACGTCGCCGACCGTGTCCTGTTCCTGGCGACGGGCGGCCACATGGCCTATTACGGCCCGCCGAAGGAGGCGGAGCGTTTCTTCGCGCGCCAAGGTGTCGTGGGCGGCTGGCCGGCCGTCTTCCAGGCCCTGGAGGGCTCCGACGGGGCTGCCTGGGGGGAGCGCTTCCGGCGCGACCCCGACTACGGCCGCTACGTCGGCGCTCTTGGCGAGGCCGCCCTCGCTCTGGCGCGTCCGGCGCCGACGCCGCCACCCCCGGGCCCGTCAAGGCTGCTCGGACCGGTGGGCGCTCGCCTCCAGACCGTCATCCTCTGCCGCCGCCAGCTGCGCCTCATCGCCGGCGACCGACGAAGCGTCCTCCTTCTCTCCGTCCAAGCGCCCATCTTCGGCCTCATCCTCGTGCTGCTGTTCCCGCCCCATACGATCGCCACGAACAAAGGGCCTTTCGCGGCCATGCTGCTGTGGCTCCTGATCGTCTCGGCCACCTGGCTGGGAGCTTCCAACACCGTCCGGGAGATCGTGAAGGAGCAGTCCATCTACCGGCGCGAGCGGGCTTCGGGCCTCTCCATGCTCGCCTACACGAGCTCGAAGGTCATCGTCTTCGGCGTCATCACGACGCTGCAATCGCTCGTCGTGCTGCTCTTCGTGCTCATCGCCAACCCCCTGCCGGCGCGAGATCCCCTCCATGTCGTCGCCAACATCAAGGCGTGCACCCTACCGGAGTGTGCCGGTGTGTTCACTGGACTGCGGCCGTTCAACGTGGGGGCGGTGCTCCCCTCCCAGGACGTCGAGGTGTTCATCGCCATGGCCCTCGCCGGCCTGGCGGGCATGGCGATCGGCCTGTTCGTCTCGAGCGCCGTGCGCAAGTCCGACCAGGCCGTCTTCATGCTGCCCGTCATTCTCATCATCGAGATGGCGCTGTCACAGCCCATCCTGCAGGCCTCGAACCCGAGTCCCGTGCTGAAGGCCCTCGGCGACCTGACGAGTGCCAACTGGGCCGTCAACGCCGTCGCCGCCACCACGAGCCTCAACCAGATCATGTCGAGCTACCAGATCGCCCTCGTCACCGGTCAGGACCAACTGAAGTTCGGGCTCGCAAACATCCGTACACCCGGCCCGCTCTTCCAGTCACAGATACACGCGGCACTCTTCGGCGACCCGGCCTGGGACCACAAACCCGCCACGTGGATCCTCGCCATCTTTCTCCTCTTGTTGATGATCGCCCTCTTCCTCGGGCTCGTCCTCGTGATGATGCGTCGCCTCGACACGGGCACGCGCCGTTCGCTCCTGGAGGACGTGCAGGGTCTCGTCGGCAGCGCCGCCGCCAAGCAGCGGCAGGCGGCAGGCGCCGCAGGGGCTCCCGGGGCAGGCGGTCCGGCCGGCTGGCCCGGACCTCCGCCCCCCGGCGCTGGCGGGCCCGGGCCCGGCCAAGTCGGCGGGCCCCGTCAACCCGGATTCCAGCCGGCTCAACCCGGTGCCCCGAGGTTCCAACCAGCCGACGGCCCGCCGCCTGGCTTCGCGCCGGGGGCGGCCTACGCCCCCGGACAATCACCGCCGCCGCGCCCCGTTCGTCAGCCTGTGCAACCAGGCTACGTCCCCCCACCTCCGCCACCTCCTTCTCCCTGAGACGCCGCCGGCGGCCGCGCCAGCGGGCGAGGGCGCGCAGCCAGGCCTAGGCGCGAGAAAGAGGGGGGCATCGGAGATGCCCCCCTCTTGTGATCTCGGGCCGATCAGATGCTCGTCATCTACGGGGCCGCACAGGCGGTCACCGTCTGGGTCGGGAAGTAGCAGGTGTTGAACGCATCCACGGGGCCGGCGGGAGCAGACGGGATGGAGGCCTGCCCGTGCGGGTCCGCCAGGAGGATCTGGTTGGCCGGCGTGAAGCTCGGGACGCCGCCGTTGGCAGAAGCACTCTCGAAGTGGGCGATGCCGTAGTTCGGGAGCACCGAGATGCCCGAGGAGAGCGTCGGCGCCTCGGTGATCCACTCGACCGAGCTGAGCGAGGAGGCGTAGCTGAGCGTCTTGGACCACGTCTGCACCGTCCCGCTCGGCGAGGTGACGTTGAAGGTGAACTTCCAGATCTGGACGTTGCTCGGCTTCGGCTGGGAGAACAGCGCGTCCAGCTTCGCCACCACCTGGGCGAACCACGGCTCGTGGGCAAGGTGGCTGAGACCCTCGTGCCAGAGCTGGCGGAGGCGCTGGATGATGTTCGAGGTGCCGAAGCCGGGGTCGAGGCGATGGATCAGCTGGACGACGGACGCGTAGTCGGCGGCCAGGGCAGTGGCGTTGGTGTTCGAAGGCCCGCTCACCAGCTGCAGGGTGGCGACCACCCGGTCACCGGGCAGGATGGTCAGGCTGGGGACGATGGTCTCAGCGGCGGGCAGGATCTCGTACCAGGCGTTGTAGCCGGTCGTAGAGGAGTCCGAGCAGCTGGACGTGCCGAGCTGGATCAGATCCCTGCTGGTGGCCCCGCCGATGCCCGCCCAGTTGGACGCGCAGCCCAACACGGACATGGTCGTCACCGACGGGACCGTCCAAGCGGCCGTCACGGCGGTGTAGCGCTGGCCGGTCTGGGCGGTCGTTTCGGCATACCCGGACCAGTTGTCCGAGATCGAGTTCCAGCCATGCGACTGGGACACCGATGCGGGGTCGGTTGACCCGTTGTGCCGCAACGCGAAGAAACCGGCCACGAGGGCGACGACGACGACCAGTCCGAGAACCGTCATCGTGGTCTTCTGGCGGCGACGGGGTGGTTGCCCCGGGGACTGCTGGGAAAGCGAAGCCTCAAACGGAGTGGGGCTCTGGCTGGTCATCTCTCTCTCCTTTCGGACTCGAACACTATGTTCGATCTCTCGGTCGAGTGTGCGCCGATCCCGCCGGCGAAAAGATGCCCCCGCCGACCCCAATGGCATGCGGGACAGGTAAGGAAACCCTGACCTCGTGGACAGCTCCCGCCGCCCGCCGTCCGGCCCCCGACTCAGGAAGAGGTCTCTTCGTGCATGAGAGATGACACTTGGTTACGATCCCGAGATGACCAGCCGGACGGGGGTGAGCGCGGGGCTGAAGGAGATCGTGGCGGACTATCAAAGCCGCGGCGTGGACCTGTCGACGGATCCACGCCTGGCGGAAGCCATCCTCCTCGACTCGTTCCCGCAAGCGCAGGCTGAGATCAACGCCCTCGTGGAGGCGATCCGCAGCGGGGCGATCGAGTACATGCGGGACCGGGCCGCCCAGGGACCGGAGTTCTCGATCCACGGTTCGGCTACCCAGCTCTCCGAGAGCGCCGGCCTGCGCGAGGACCTTGCCCGCTGGGCTGTCGAGAGCTGGTGGAACGCCCTCGCCCTCGGCCCCGAGATCCCGATCCGGGAGGCGGAGGCGCCGGCGGGTTCCGCCGCCGCGGCCGCCGTGCCCGCTCCGGTTCCGCCTCCGCCGCCACCGCCTCCCGACGCTTTCACGCCCCCGCCATCCCCGACGGCGACTCCGCCCGAGCCCGTCGTTGCTCCCATGGGCTCGAGCGAGGTGACACAATCGGCGGCCGAGACAAGCCCCGGGGTGCAGGCGTCCGCCGCCGAACCGCCGGGCTACCCGGTCGGCCAGCCCCCCTCGGCCGCAGGGGCGCCGCCGCCGCCTGCCGGTCGCACAGGCGAGCCGACGGTTCCTCCGGCCGAGCAGCCGGGTCAGTGGTGTGGCGCCGGCTCGCCGGAGTA
>DASPSK010000516.1:0-4817 GCA_035623975.1 Acidimicrobiales bacterium
GATCGAGATGAGGCCAGCGGCGAGCCTGCCGCCGCCATGGCTTGCCCGGATCCGGCTCACGCAGACCCAAGGGGGGGCGCGGCTCCGTCCGTGCCCACGGGAGCTCCGGTCGGCTCGTCTGTTCCGAGGTCTGGCTCGGCGAGCCGAGCCGCGATGCGGGAGACGACCTCGTCGGCTGCTTCGGCCGGGTTCGTCCGGTGAGCGGCTAGGGCCTCGATCAACTGCGATCCTCGCTGGCGGAGCTCCTCAGCCACGGACTTGGCGAGCTGGGCGGCGGCGAGGCGCTCCGTCTCCTCGACGAGGCGGGCCGTGCGCCGTCGCGCCAGACCGCCGGTCGCCTCCAGGTGGGCGCGATGAGAGCACAGAGCTGACCAGAGCTCGTGGATGCCGTTGCCGTCGGTGGCGACCGTTTCGACGATCGGAGGCATCCAATCGAGCCCGTGCGAGAGCTGCAGCATTCCGACGAGGTCGCGCTTCGTCTCCCGGACGCCGGGGCGGTCGGCCTTGTTGATGACGAGGACATCGGCCACCTCGAGGAGCCCAGCTTTGTTGGCCTGCACGGCGTCGCCCCAACCGGGGTTGAGGACCACGATGACCGTGTCGCAGCTGGCGGCAACCTCGACCTCGATCTGGCCCACCCCGACCGTTTCCACGAACACGAGCGGCCAACCGGCGGCGTCGAAGACGCGCACCGCGTCGGGCACGGCGGCCGCCAGCCCGCCGAGGTGCCCCCTCGACGCCATCGAGCGGATATAGACACCCTCGTCGAGGGCATGATCCTGCATACGCACACGGTCGCCGAGGATGGCGCCACCCGACAGTGGCGAGGACGGGTCGATGGCCAGGACGGCCACCGGCTGCCCGGTCTGGGTCAGGGCCTCGGCGATGAGACGGGCCGTGAGGGTGGACTTCCCCGCACCGGGTGCTCCCGTGAGGCCGATGGAGTAGGCCGAGCCGGAACGGGGGTAGGTGAGGCGGGCGAGGTCGCGAGCGACCGGCCCGCCCTGCTCGGCGATCGAGAGGAGGCGAGCGAGGGATCGCCGGTCGCCTGAGGCCCCTCCCGTTGCCGACGCGAGCAGTTCCGCCGCGCTGCGCCCTCGGAGCGGCAGAGCCCTGCCATCGCTCACGAGTCGCCCGCGACCCGGGTCACGTCGGCGCCGAGGGCGCGGAGGCGGCCGTCGAAGTCCTCGTAACCGCGCTCGATGTGCTCGACGCCGCTCACCTCGGTCTCCCCGTCGGCCACGAGGCCCGCGAGCACGAGGGCGGCCCCCGCCCGGATGTCCGGCGCCCTCACCTGAGCACCCGAGAGCCGCGGGGTCCCGCGGACAACGGCGTGATGCCCCTCTATCGAGATCCTCGCTCCCATGCGCCGCAGCTCGTCGATGTAGCGGAACCGCCCGGCGAAGATGTTCTCGCTCACGATGGCCACGCCGTCGGCCACCGAGAGCAGCGTGACCAGAGCCGGCTTGTAGTCGGTGGCGACTCCGGGGTAGGGGAGCGTCGAGACGTCGACTGAGGACAGGCGGGCGTCCGAGGTGGCGAGGATGCCACCCGAGTTCGGGACGCAGTGAACTCCGATGGCGCCGAGCTTGCGCAAGAGCATGTCCATGTGCTCGGGGCGGGCATGGTCGAGCTGGATCTCCCCGCCTGCCAGCCCGACGGCGGCGAGGAACGTGGCCGCTTCCACCCGATCCGGGATGGCCGTGTGATCGGCCGGTCGGAGCTCGTCCACGCCCTCGACCTCGACATGGGAGGTGCCGGCACCCTCGATCCTCGCCCCCATGCCGCTGAGCATGGCAGCGAGATCGGCCACCTCGGGCTCGCGGGCGGCGTTCTCGATCACCGTCGTTCCCTTCGCAAGCACGGCCGCCATGAGGACGTTGTCCGTGGCCGTATGGCTCGGGTACTCGAGCACGATCCTCGTGCCCACCAGGCGTGCGCAGCGTCCCTCGACGTAGCCGTGCTCGGCGGTGAAGTCGGCCCCGAGCTCCTCGAAGGCGCGCAGGTGCATGTCGATGGGCCGATCGCCGAAGTCGTCGCCGCCCGGCATCGAGACCTTGGCGTACCCGTAGCGGGTCAAGAGCGGCCCGAGCACGACGATGGAGGCCCGGATGCGCTCGACGAGCTCATAGGGGGCGACGGGCGTGATGTCGGCGGGCACGTCGATCTCGAGCGTCCCGGTCGTCCCGCGGCCGGCGTGGACGGTGCCCGCGCCCATCGAAGCGAGCACGTCCGCCATGATCGAGACGTCGGTGATGGCCGGCACGTTGCCGATCCGGTGTCGTCCGGTCGCCAGCAGGCAGGCGGCCATGCACTTGAGCACGGAGTTCTTGGCACCGTTGATCGCCACAGTCCCGCTCAGAGGTCCGTTGGCGCGAACAAGCAGACGATCCATATCGGCGGCGACGATACCGCCCGAGACGGCGGCCGGAGGGTATCGGCAGGTCGTGACACCGAGATTCCCGCCGTCGGCGCCGCAGCATGCGTCGCATCCGAGAACGCCGCGCCGCCGTTCTCGCCCAACTATCGTCAGCTGGCGATGAGTGCTGCAGAGGGCGACCGGCCGACGGCACAGGCGCCGCCGACGGCGTCGGCGCACCCCCACGGGCAGGCGCCCGATCGCAACCTTGCCATGGAGCTCGTGCGCGTCACCGAGGCGGCGGCACTGGCCGCAGGCCGTTGGCTCGGCCGTGGCGACAAGGAAGGTGCCGACGCGGCGGCCGTCGATGCCATGCGGGTCGTGCTCCAGTCCGTCTCGATGGACGGCCTCGTCGTGATCGGGGAGGGCGAGAAGGACGAAGCGCCCATGCTCTTCAACGGCGAGCGCGTGGGTGACGGCAGTCCCCCGCAGACCGACATCGCCGTGGACCCGATCGACGGCACCGAGCTGTGCGCCCTTGGCCGCGGCGGCGCACTCGCCGTCATCGCCGTCTCCGAGCGCGGCGCCATGTTCGATCCCGGGCCCTGCGTGTACATGGAAAAGCTGGCCGTCGGGCCGGAGGCGGCCGGGGTCGTGGACCTGAAGGCATCCCCGACCGAGAACCTCAACGCCGTCGCGGCGGCCAAAGGCACTTCGGTCCGCGACCTGACCGTAGTCATCTTGGACCGGGAGCGTCATCGCGACCTCATCTCCGAGGTTCGCAACACCGGCGCCCGCATCCAGCTCATCACCGCAGGCGACATCGCCGGAGCGATCTCGACGGCGTGGACACAGTCGGGGGTCGACGTGCTCTACGGGATCGGCGGCACCCCGGAGGGCATCATCGCCGCCGCCGCCTTGAAGTGCATGGGCGGCGAGCTGCAGGGGCGCTTGTGGCCGAGGCACGAGGGCGAACGGCGGGCGGCCGAGGAGGCCGGCTACGAGGTCGCCCGCGTGCTCGGCACCGACGACCTTGTGAAGGGAGACAACTGCTTCTTCGCCGCTACGGGAATCAGTGGTGGGGAACTGTTGCGAGGCGTTCGCTACGACCATCGCGGGGCGACGACGCAGTCACTCGTCATGCGCTCCAAGTCCGGTACCGTACGCCTCGTCGAGGCGCGGCACCGCTTGTCGAAGCTGCGAGCCTTCTCGGCGATCGAATTCGGCTGACGCGGCGGGGAGGATCCCGATTGGCGGACCGGCAGCTCGGTGGCGCTCGCTGGTATGAGGCGGCGGTCTTCTACGAGCTGCTGCCGCGGAGCTTCTTCGATTCGAACGCCGATGGCATCGGTGACTTCCGGGGTCTGACCGCCCGTCTCGATTACCTCGAGTGGCTCGGCGTCGACTGCCTGTGGCTCCTGCCCTTCTACCCCTCCCCCTTGCGCGACGGCGGATACGACGTGAGCGACTTCCTGAGCGTCGCCCCGGAATGCGGCTCTGTCGACGATCTCGCCGCTCTCGTCGAGGATGCCCACCGCCGGGGTATCCGCATCATCTCCGATCTCGTCATGAACCACACGAGTGATCAGCACCCGTGGTTTGCCGACTCCCGGTCGTCGAGGGAGAGCCCGAAGGCGGACTGGTACATGTGGGCCGACGACGACCAGCGCTACCCCGACGTCCGGGTCATCTTCGTCGATGCCGAGCCGTCCAACTGGACCTTCGACCTGCCCAGGCAGCAGTACTACTGGCACCGGTTCTTCCATCATCAGCCCGATCTCAACTACGACAACCCTGAGGTCGTCGACGCCATGCTCGGGGTCGTGCGCTTCTGGCTCGACCTCGGCCTCGACGGCTTCCGACTCGACGCCGCCGCCTACCTCTCCAAGAAGGACGGCACGTCGTGCGAGAACCTTCCCGGCACGCACGAGATGCTGAAGCGCATCCGTCGCGAGGTCGACGCCCACCACCCCGACGCTGTGCTCCTCGCCGAGGTCAACCAGTGGCCGAGCGACGTCGTCGACTACTTCGGTGACAGCGACGAGTGCCACATGGCCTTCCACTTCCCCCTCATGCCGCGCATGTTCATGGCCGTCCGCCGCGAGCAGCGCTTCCCCATCACCGAGATCCTCGCCCAGACTCCTCCGATACCCGAGGGCTGCCAGTGGGGCATCTTCCTCCGCAATCACGACGAGCTCACCCTCGAGATGGTGACGGAGGACGACCGGGACTTCATGTACGCCGAGTACGCCCGCGATCCCCGCATGCGGCGCAACCTCGGCATACGCCGGCGCTTGGCGACCCTCGTCGGCAACGACCGGCGTGTCGCCGAGCTGCTGCACGCCCTCCTGTTGTCCCTGCCAGGTGCGCCTGTCCTCTACTACGGCGACGAGATCCTCATGGGTGACAACATCTATCTCGGCGACCGCGACACGGTGCGCACGCCCATGCAGTGGAC
>DASPSK010000443.1:0-2172 GCA_035623975.1 Acidimicrobiales bacterium
CTCAGGCCATCACCGCCGAGGCTCGCAGGCTTGCGACCCTCGAGTCGCTCGACTCGGGCAAGGCACTCCACGGGGCGCTCAGCTACGACCTCTACGAGGCGGCCAACGCCTTCGCCGTCGCAGCGGGCCTGTGCCGCGATCTGCACGGCGATGTACGCCACACCTCCTACCCTCCGGCGCTCTTCCCGGTGAAGGCGCCGAGAATCCTCACCCTTCGCCTTCGCGAGCCCGTCGGAGTCGTGTGCGAACTGCTCCCCTGGAACGCGCCGCTCATGACCGGCAGCCAGCGTCTCGCCGCAGCCCTCGCCGCCGGTTGTTGCGTCGTGGCGAAGGCACCCGAGGAGGCCGTCATCAGCCTCGTCGAGCTGACCCGCCTGTTGCACCGGTGCGGGCTCCCACCAGGTGTGCTCAACCTCCTCCTCGGCCGCGGCGAGACCGTGGGCGAGCGGCTCGTGGCCGACGCCCGCTTCGACCTCGTGAGTCTCACCGGCGGCGTGGCCACGGGGCGCCGCGTGATGGAGGTGGCGTCGAGGAGCCTCACGGCCGTGCACCTCGAGCTCGGAGGCAAGGCGCCGGTCATCGTCTTCGACGACGCCGACCTCGGCCAGGCGGTGCGGTGGGCGACCATGGCCAATTTCGTGAACGCAGGCCAGGTCTGCGTAGCCGGCAGCAGGCTGCTCGTGCACCGCAGCCTCTACGACGACGTCGTGGACGGAGTCGTGAGCGAGTGCGGCAACTTCCGCATCGGCGATGCTCTCGACGAGGAGACCTTCATCGGTCCGCTCGTCAATTCCGAGCACGCCCGGCGGGTCCGCGGGTTCGTGAGCCGGGCCCTCGACGGCGGGGAGGCACAGATCGCCGGGAGCTGCGAGCTGCCCGCCGCCCTCCCGGACTCCTTCGTCGCCCCGACCGTGCTCGGCCACGTGCGCCCTGGTTCGGAGCTCGAGCAGGAAGAGGTGTTCGGCCCGGTCCTTGCCGCCATGCCCTTCGACACCGAGGAGGAGGCCGTCGCCATCGCCAACGGCACCCGCTACGGCCTGAACGCCAGCGTCTTCACCGCCGACGTGGAGCGCGCCTTTCGTGTCGCCGAGCGGCTCGACTGCGGTGAGGTCAACCTGAACTGCCACTTCACGCCGAACATGAATGCTGCCAAGGGGGAGCCGAGGAAGATGAGCGGAATATCCCCCACCGGCATCGAGGCCTACACAACCCTGAAGGGCGTGAACCTACAGATCGCTCATTGAGCCCGTTTCGCCGGCCTCTTCGGTCGGGCCTTGCGCCTCGAGTTGGTCGGCGGTCCGTCGTCGACGTGTGCCGCCGAGAAGGCCGCGGCGTCGAGGATGTGACGGCGCGTCACCTCGGCGGCGAGGCCGGCTTCCCGTTTGCGGAGCGCTTCGAGCAGCTCGTGATGCTGCGTGCTGGATTCGGCGGCCGACCTCGATATCCTCGGTCCGCCGTCGAGGGACCGCCAGAGGAGGTTGAGCAGCGAGAGGAGCACGGGGGAGCGGGCGCACTCGTAGATGGCGAAATGAAACCGGCGGTTGAGGTCGGTGCGCCGCGGGTCGTCCGACGGGCAGGCGGCGAGACGTTCGAGTAGGTCGTCCAGCTGTTCGAGATCCTCATCGGTTACCTTGCTGGCGGCGAGGCTGGCGGCCAGCGACTCCAGCTGTGCCCGGATGAGGAAGTTCTCCTGCAGCCTGGCGTCCTCCGTGCGGATCACGGTGGCGCCCCGATGTAGCTCGTTGGTCACGAAGCCTTCGGCTTCGAGCTGGCGCAGCGCCTCCCGCACGGGCGTCGGGCTCACACCGAAGCGCTCGGCGAGCTCTCGCTGGCGAAGCACCGTGCCCGGCAGGAGCTCGCCTTCCTGGATGAGCGTCCGGATCCCCTTCGCGACGACGTCGCTCTTGCTCAGGTATTCGGTGTCGATATGTGCCCTTAGAACCGCGGTGGCGGTGCCAAGCCCGGCTCGGAGCGTTTCCATACTTGATATATTATCTCTCGTGCGGGCAGGAGAGGGTGGATCGGGGCCGGCGCCTGCATGACCACCCTTCTGCCCGAGTCGAGCAGCCTTGGGGAGGCTGCTTGATGCCGGCCGGCCTCGTCGACGTCCACTCACACCACTATCCCGACGCCTACCTCGAGGCGGTGCGTCGCAGCGACAGCGGCCTCGAA
>DASPSK010000518.1:0-2923 GCA_035623975.1 Acidimicrobiales bacterium
CCGATCGATCCGGCGGCCGTCCACCTCGAGCAGGACGAGGCTGGCTGAGGCAACGATCGCAAGCGATTCGGGCGCCTCCAGCGGAGAACCGTCGATAAGGACGACATCGGCACCCGAGCTCAAGGCGGTGAGGAGCCAAGAGAGACGGGGCTGGTCGACGAGCTCCTCCGCCCCCTGGGTGTCGGCGCCCTCCACGAGCAGCCGTAAACCGGGAAGCGACGTGTTGAGGAGGGGAAGCTCCCAGGTCTTTTCCCGCAGCAGTTCCGCGAGCCCTCGGGCATCCCGAGCTCCGAAGAGCCGACCAAGAGTGTTCGCGTGCAAATCCGCCCCAACCAGGACCACACGCCGGCCCGAAAGGGCGAAGGACACGGCCAGACCAAGCGCCGTCGGCAAGGCCGGGCGTACGTCTTCGCAGGGACGTGTCACCAGCACTGTCAGGTTCGGCGGACTGCCCGCCTCGTCCTGCACTCGCACGCGCAGAGCCCGAAAGGCGGCGAGCAGGCGAGGATCCTGACTGATGGCACTCACGAGGTCGGGCGGCAGCTGACGCCGCCAAGGCTGCGGTCGCCGCCAAGAGGGAGCCGGAATCTCGGCGAGCAGGGGTCGACCGACCTGAGATTGCAGATCGGCGGGTCCGCGGAGTCGGTCGCTGGCGCGATCGACGAGCACCGCCGCCCCGAGACCCAACCCGAGTCCTGCGATGAGGGCGACGAGCAGGTCGAGGGTGAGGCTGTGACCTGCCGGCGCAGCCGGAAGCGGCGCGGCGTCGATGATCGTCGCCTGTTCGACCGAAAGGGTGGAGTCCGAGTGGCCGCCCTTGGCGATGATCGCCTGGGCGCGGGATACGGCCGCGAGGTTGACGTTCTGGTAGTCGCTGAAGGCCACGGCGACCGCCTGTGCGACGCGCTGGGCCTGTTGGGGGCTCGCCGAGTTGAAGGTGAATACCAACACGCTGGTGTTGGCGGGGTTGCTCACGGATAGGCCGCTCTGTATCTGGGTGGCCGTGAGCCCTGCGGGGCCAGCGGCGCTGGCGAGTACCAGCGTCGAGGTGGCGACCGCCTTGGCGGTGCCCAGGTCGGGAGGGAGCGGTTCGGCTCCGCTGGCGAATATCTGGTAGCCGAGCTCCACGCTGGCCGACGAGGTGTAGGAGCGGTGCTGGAAATGATCCGCCATGAACGCCCCCGCCATCACGAGGATGGTCACGCCCGTGATCAACTTCCATCGGACCCGGATCAGAGAGGGTTGTTTTGCGACCGAGAAGGATTCTGCGATGTCGGTCATACCGGTGCACACTCCTGGCTTGCGTCAGCCCATTCCCTGCGACCTTCGAGCAGATTCTCGTAGAGCCTGATGTAGCGGAGCTCCTGGTGCTCCCAGGCGAAGGTGCTCCGTACGCGGCGCTTGCCGACGGCGCCGAGCCTTTGTCGGATCTGGGGGTTGTCGAGCAGCATCTCGATGCAGTCGGTGAAGCCGTCGATGTCCCCTCGGGAGGCGTACAAACCGCCTGATCCGACGATTCTTCGTGTCTCCCGAAGGTCGAAGGCCACGACGGGTAGCCCGTAAACCATGTACTCCATGGCCTTTACCGGGGAGACGAAGTCCTCCAGGTTCGGCTCGAGACCGACGTGGGCGCTCCGCAAGATGTTGGCGACCTGCTCGGAGTCCGCCCAGCCGGGGAAGCTCACCCACTCGCCGAGGTGAAGCTCAGCTGCCAGGGCCTCCAGAGCCGGGAGGGCGTCGCCGGTGCCGGCAAAGACGAACCGAGTGTCGATGCGGCCGCGGCCGTGGACGAGCTGAGCGACCGCCCGCAGGGCGATGTCGACGCCGTCCTGAGGCCCCATCAGCCCGATCCAGCAGCAGAGGAGACCTCCATCCGAGCTGGCGGGCTCCGGCTTGTTCGGTCGGACTTCGCTCAGCACCGGGCCATTGCCAACTAATGTCACTCGCTCTGTCGGCACACCGCAGCGCTCCGTCGCCACGAGGGCCACGGAGCTGTTCACGACGAGGACCGCGTGGGCCGCCCGGTAGCTGGCACGCTCGAGCAGGCGGAGAACGTCAAAGACGAGTCCGTCGCTGCGCCCGTACCGGCGGGCATAGATCTCTGGTGAAAGGTCGCGCGCGTCGAAGACGACCGTCTTGCCCAGGGCGCGGAGAGGAAGGGTCAAGATGAAGTAGATGTCAGGCGTGCTGGCCACCTGGATGACGTCGAAGCCCTCGGCGAGCAAGCAAGAGAGGATCTTCCAGCTCGCCATCAGGAGCGACCAGCCGTACTCCTGCAGGTAGCCGAGCTTGCTCTCTGCGTCTGGGGGCGCCGGGTACTCGCGCAAGGTGATGCCCGCGATCTTGCGGTTCTCCGGGTCGCGGCGGCACACGACGGTCACGGCGAAGCCGGCAGCTACGAGGGCGGCCGCCTGCTTGCGGAGTCGATGGTCTCGGGCGATCGGGAGGTTCTCCGCCATGAGGAGGACCCGCTTCGGGCGGTTCATGAGATGCTCCCCACAGGTTGCAGGCGCTGCGGACGCGCCAGCGCGAGGGCGGCGAAGAGAGCGTCAGCCGACCCCCGATAGGTCAGGTGGGGGTCGAAGGCCATGACGACGACCTGGCTGGCGAGGAGGGCGAAGACTCCGAGTGCAGCCACTCCGACCGGACCGGGCACACGGAGCAAGCTCCAGGCTCGCCTCATGGCGATCCAGATGAAGGCGAAGTAGCTGCCGAGCAGCGGTAGCCCGCCGCCCCACAGCAGCCACGTGTAGCCGCTCTCGATCCAGACGTAACCGAAGGCCTGGCTCGACACGGGCACGCGTGCCGCCGGGCGCACGCCCAGCAGCCAGTTGAAGTGTGAGAACAGCGTCGGCCAGAAGTACGTGCGGAGATTGTTCAAGCGTCCGATCCAGCTGATCGGGAGGCCGGAGGCGGAGTGGAA
>DASPSK010000519.1:0-9417 GCA_035623975.1 Acidimicrobiales bacterium
GATGCTGGCGGTGGACCCCCTCGGCGCCGTCGGCGACGGAGGCCTCGCGCTCTTCGAAGCCGCGCTGCAGGCGCGCACGCCCGAAGCCGACTGGCAACGGGCACACGAACTCGACGAGCGAGCGATGCGCGGTGAAGGCCAGCCCGGGGAGGCCGTCGAGTCGCTGCGCCTCCTCTGGCCCGCTTACTTCCCGGACCGGGATGGGGCGCCCCCGATGCCGGACATGCGTATGTCCCTCAAGGCTTACTCAGGCGTGTTCGCCTCCATGCTTGCCTCCCTGCCAACCCTCGAGGCTTCCTTGCCGACGATCTCGGTGCCGGTGGGCGTGGTTGCCGGCGCTCAGAGCCCCATACCACCCGAGCAGGCGGCCGTTGCCACGGCCCGGGTCATCCCGGGCGCCTGGGTGGAGGTCGTCGAGGGGGCCGGCCATTTCCCCTGGCTCGATCGCCCGGGCTCGGTGCGAGCCGCCCTGGATCGGCTGGCCGCCCAAGTGACCACCTCGTAGACGGACCGCCCACTGGGACCAACGGCCCTGGTCGGCCGGGGCCGACGCGGGCACGATGGACGCGAAGGAGGTATCTACGGTTATGGACGTCGCGGTGGTGTACGAAAGCATCTTCGGTAACACCCGGATCGTCGCCGAGGCAATCGCTGAGGGGTTGCAGGCGTCGGACCAACGGGCGCAGGTGGCCGTCATGCCAGTGGGCGAAGCGACTCCCGAGAGGCTCGAGAGCGTCGAACTGCTCATCGTCGGAGCCCCTACGCATGTCACTCGGATGCCGTCGCCTCGAACCCGCCAGCAGTTCACGGCTGCGCCCGGGGTCCGCGAGTGGCTGGCGGGCCTGCCCGCAGCCCTGCCCGGGCAGCAAGCGGCCGCGTTCGATACCCGTCTCAGCTACCCGCTCGCCGGCTCGGCTGCGAGACCGATCTCCCGCCGGCTGCGGCATCACGGCTACAAGATCGTGGCCAAGCCCACCGGCTTCATTGTCGAGGGCGGCAAGGGGCCTCTGAAGGATGAGGAGCGGGAGCGAGCGCGGGCATGGGGGGCTGGCCTGGTTCGAGAGAAAGTGGCCTGAACTCGCCCAGAGCGACCGGACGCCCCCCGGTTTGAACGTCGCAGGCGCGCACAACCCGGGTCCCGCCGCAACTCGGGCCTGCAGGCGCCCCGCCCGGCAGGCGCCCCCAATAGCAGCGGGAACCGACACCGGCGCCGAAGCCGGTGCCTCACCCAAGCGCCTCAGGCCGTCTTGAGCTCTCCTTCGGCCAGCTGGAAGGCGGCGTACTCCTCCTCTGTGTCCGAGAGGTCCTCCCATTGGATGGCGCCCAGCTCTGTGAATTTGGTGCGCAGCCAGCCGTCTCCCGCATCCAGGAGACCGAGCTTCTTCAGGTTGGGCACGATCTTCGAGAAGAGCATCGCCTGGAACATGGCCCGATCAGGGGCCGCCAGCGTGAGGGGCAGGACATCGCGGGGCGGGATGCCCATGCGGTCCCAGATCTCCTGCTGCAAGAAGCGGTCGCGCATGCGGACGGCCGCTTCGAAAGCGAACTCCTGGCGCTCACGGATCTCCGGACCGGAGAGCTCGGTGTAGAAGTCCTGCAGTGCGAGCACGCCGAAGGCGACGTGGCGGGCCTCGTCGGACATGACGTAGCGCAACAGCTGCTTCAAGAGCGGCTCGGTCGTCAAAGCGTGCATGAAGCCGAAGGCGGCCAACGCCAGGCCCTCCACCATGATCTGCATGCCGAGAAAGGTCATGTCCCAGCGGCTGTCGGCGATGATGTCGTCGAGCAGCAGCCGGAGGTGGGCGTTGATCGGGTAATGGCCGGACAGCTTCTCGTCGAGGTACTTGGCGAAGACCTCGACGTGGCGAGCCTCGTCCATGACCTGAGTGGCGCCGTAGTACTTGGCATCGATCCACGGGACCGACTCGACGACCTTGGCCGTGCACACGAGCGCACCCTGCTCGCCGTGCATGAACTGCGAGAGCGTCCAGTTCTGGCTCTCGATGGCCAATTGGTCCCAGTCCTTCTCTCTCCAGTGCTCGAAGGCCGTGCCCTTGACGTCCACGTAGGTGTGCAGCGGCGGGCCCATGAGCAACTTCTGCTCGGCGACGAGCTTCTCCTGGTCGACGACCGTGTCCCAGGGCAGGTCGGTCTGGGCGTTCCACATCGAGGTCTTCGCCTTCTCGTAGAGGCGGTTGAGCTTCGGCCGGGAGCCCTTCTCGTAGTTCCAAGTGAAGATCGTGTCGTAGTTGGAGCGGACCGTGTGCAGCACCTCGTCGACGTCGGTGTTCGAGACGGAGAGGATCGCCTCGATGTCGTCGACGTCATCCCGGCCGATCATCTGGTCGATCGACGATGCCATATGGGGCTCCCCCTGGTGATCGGATCCGGTCACGCCCGGACCTCGGATGGCTGAGTGGACTGCCTCACGGGTGAGGGCGCGGTGCGCGAGGCACCCGCCGTCAGCACCCGGATGCCGGGCATGACGAAGGTTCTGACGAGCCATCTCGCCCGCTCTTCCGGTAGCGGCACGAGGTGGAGCGCGAAGGGTGTCCCGACGGCACCGCCGTTCGTGGGAAGAACGGACCACGGGTCGACCGCGCCCGTCGGGCAGGCCACATGGGAGAGCACGAGGCGTGTCACCCATTCGCCGGCCCGGCGGGCGTCCTCTGGCGCGAGAAGGCCGGCGAGGTACGGCGCGAAGAAGGCGGAGGCGGTCTCGAGCAACCGGTCGAGCTCGGCGAAGGACACATGCGGGAGCACGAGGCCAGGTTCATGTGCCAGCACGAAACGCAACGCCCTGTGCGCCACCAGCTCCTCCCCCCCCACCACCATGGCGACGACGATCCGTTCCTCGTAGTCCTCGACGCCCTCGAGGCGAGCGGCCACCCTCGCGAAGTACGCCCGCATCTCCGTGGCGACCATCGTCTCCACGATCTCGTCCCGCCCGCCGGGGAAGATGCGATACAGCGTGGCGCGGCTGAGCCGCGCTTCTCGAGCGACGTCCTCGACGGTGGTCTTGGAGATGCCGAAGCGGGCGACGCAGCGGACGGCCGCGTCGAGGACTCGAGCCCTGGAGTCGGCCGTGCGCAGCGGCGGGGAGGTGCGGGACGCCACAGCCCCGGGGGCCCCGATCCCGGGCTCGAGGTGTTCCGCGCGCTCTCCGCAAATCGACCTGCGATCGGACCTCGTCGCGCGGTCAGCCAGGGCTACGCCCACCCTGAGACAATACGCCGTGATGTGTCTCAGTGTCAACGGAGCCGACGAGGCTCGATGGCCGGCTAGGGCAGAACGCCCGCCAGGATCTCGCTACGGACGAGCGCGCGCACCTGTTCTGTGTCGGAGAGATCCCAGCGACCCGGCGACGAGATGAACGAGAGCGTCATGCGGGCGACGTAGTCGGCGGCGTCCCGGGGTGAGAGCCCCTCGCGCAACCCGTGGTCGCCGAGACGCCCGATGAAGAACACCTGCAGGAGGTGGAGGATCCGCGGGGCGTCGACCGTGAGCTGAGGCGTCAGCAGCTCGGGCTCGGTTCCGAGCACGCGCTGCAGCACCTCGTGCTCAGCGATCGAGCGGTGGGCGAAGGTGATGCCGTCGACGAGGAGGGTTTCGAGGTCGGGGGCCTCCGCCACGGCGTCGGCCAACCGCAGGAAGAAACGCAGCGTCTCCCACGTGATGACGGCCGCCAACAGCTCCTCGCGGCCTCCCGGGAAGTAGCGGTAGAGGGTCGCTCGGGAGACGCCGGCCGAACGGGCGGCGTCCTCGAGCGAGGTGGCGCCGAGGCCGTCGCGGGCGATGCACTCGTAGGTGGCCTCGAGCAGGCGAGCACGGGTGTCGACGGCGGGCCGAGGCACTGATGCGAGCCTACGCGCCGCCGCGGCCGTGCCGACTCGACCGCTCGACCCCCGGCCGCCCGCGCAAACGCACACTCGCGCCGCCAAAGTGCCACCGGGTGACAGCTCCGCGGCGCGAGTGAGGCCCTCCCCCTCAGCTCCCGAGCAAGCGGTCGAGGCCGATCGTGAGCCCGGGCAAGCCGGCCACGGCTCGCACGGCCATGAGGACGCCCGGCATGAAGGAAACCCGGTCGGTCGAGTCGTGCCGCATTGTCAGGGTCTCGCCGGCGGAACCGAAGAGGACTTCCTGGTGGGCGACGAGGCCCGGAAGGCGGACCGAGTGCAGGCGGACACCGCCGACGCTGGCACCGCCGCGGACGCCGGGCACGACCTCCTGCTCGGTCGGATCCGCCACGAGGGGAGGCGAGCCGGCCGCAGCCCGCGCCGCCTCCATGCGGCGGGCGGTCGCCATCGAGGTGCCGGAGGGGGCGTCCCGCTTGCGCGCGTGGTGCAGCTCGATGACCTCGATGCCCTCGAAGTAAGGGGCACACAGCTCGGCGCAGCGCATCATCAAGGCGGCCCCGATGGAGAAGTTCGCCGCCACGACGGCGTTCGCCGTCGAGCCCGGCCCGAACCACTCGGCAAAGCGCGCGAGATCCTCCTCGTCAAAGCCGGTCGTGCCGACGACGGCATGCACAGAGTGCTCCGAGCACCAGCGAAGGTTCTCGCGGGCAGCCGCCGCGACCGTGAAGTCGACGGCAACGTCCGAGCCGGCCCGGCTGAGCGCCTCGGCGTCGCCCGCCACCTCGAGGTCGCCGCCGGGGAGGTCGCGACCCCCACCGAGAACACCGGCCAGGCGGTCGCCGGCACGGGCGGGATCGACGGCGGCGACGAGCTCGAGGTCCGGCGCCGCCAGCACCGCCTCGCAGACGGTCGCCCCCATGCGCCCCGTCGCCCCGAAGACCCCCACGCGGATCACGGCCCCACCGTAGTTGGGGGCCGACGGCGCGTCCCGGCGCTTCAGGAGTCGAAGGCGTCCACGGACGTGAACGACCTGAAGTCGGCCTCGTCGAACGGGCCCACGACGGCAAGGGCTCTCGGGCCGCTCAGCACGCGCTCGGCCGCGCCGGCCACGTCGGCCAGCGTCACCGCCGCGATCCGGCCGAGCAGATCATCGACGGTGAGGACCTCGTCGTGCAGCAGCAAGCTGGCGCCGATGCGGGACATGCGGGCGCCCGAATCCTCCAGCGACAGGAGCAAGTCCGCTCGCAGGTGGCCCTTGGCCACCTCGAGCTCGCGAGCAGACATCCCATCGTCGCGCAACTGCTCCAGCTCCTTGCCGATGAGCTCGAGGACTTCGGCTGCATGTTCGGGTGCTGTGCCCACCGAGACCGAGAGAGCGCCGGCGTCTTCGTAGGCGAGACGGTCGGAGCCGATGGAGTAGGCGAGGCCTCGGGTTTCTCGGACTTCCTGGAACAGGCGGCTCGAAAGGCCCCCACCGAGAGCGTGGTTGAGGGCCGCAAGGCTGAAGCGCTCCGGGGAGCGCCTCGCAGGGCCTCGCGTCCCGACGACGAGCTGGACCTGCTCGGTGTCGCGAGCCTCGACCTGGAGTGGTTCGACGTGGGAGCCGGGCGGGGTGCGGGCAGGGGCGCCGCCCCCGTCGCGCCCGACGAAGCGCCGCTCGATCTCGTCGGCGACGACGTCGTGCACGACATCGCCCGCCGCCGCCACGACCATGTTGCCGGGCAGGTAGTGCTGATCGAAAAAGGCGCGAATCTCCGGCACGGTGACGCGCTCGATCACCTCGGGGTCACCCAGCACCTCCCGACCGAGCGGGTGGAGCGGGAACATCGCCTCGCCGAAACGCTCCTGCACGACGTCGGCAGGCTCGTCGCGGTGCATGAGCACCTCCTCGAGGATCACCTGCCGTTCGGCATCGACGTCGTCGCCCCGCAGCGCCGGCTCGCGGAGGATGTCGCAGAGGATGTCGAGGCCGAGCTGCAGGTGCTCGGAGAGGGCGCGGACGTAGAAGGTCGTGTACTCCTTGGTCGTGTAGGCGTTCATGTCCCCGCCGACGGCGTCCACCGCCTCGGCGATGTCTCGGGCCGTGCGAGCCTGGGTCCCCTTGAAGAGCAGGTGCTCGAGGAAGTGGGAGATGCCGGCCTGCGCCGCCGTCTCGTCCCGCGACCCGGTCCCGACCCAGACACCGATCGAGGCCGAGGCGACGTCGGGCATCGCCTCTGTGACGAGGCGGATACCGGAGTTCAGGACGGAGATTCGGATCAAGATCTCGGGCGGGCGTTTCGAGTCGAGCCGAGCAAAGCCTGGCTAGTCCCTTCCGCCCCGGGGGCGCCGGCGCGGACCCCCGCCCGCGCCTTCACGGCGACCTTCGGGCCGGCGACCGCCCTCGCGGCGCCCACCGCCGCCGGCACTCTCCCGCGGTCCGAGGTCACCCAGCTCAGCAGATAGCTCGGCGTCGAAAGCATCTTCGAAGGAAGCCCGCGGGACACCGCCGTCGCCGCCGCGGGACGAACCGTTGTGCTCGGAACGCTCCGACCGCTCGCGCCCACGACCCCCGCCACGACGCTCGCCGCCCTCCCCCTCCTCGGACGACGAGGGTGACGGCGGCGGCGAGGACGCCAGCGAGAGGGAGACCTTGCCCTGGGGGTCGATGTCGTCCACCCGCACCTCGATCTCCTGGCCGAGGGAGAGGACGTCCTCGACCCGCTCGACGCGCTTGCCCTGGCCGAGCCGGGAGATGTGGATGAGGCCGTCGCGACCCGGCAGGATGTTGACGAAGGCTCCGAACTTCGTGATGTTGACGACCTTGCCGTTGTAGGTGGCGCCGACCTCGGCGGCCGGCGGGTCGAGGATCGTCTCGATGCGGCGGCGAGCCTCGTCCACGATGGAGCGCTCCTTGGCGCCGATCGTGACGGTGCCGACCTGGCCGTTGTCGTCGACGTTGACGTCCGCCCCCGTCTCCTGCTGAATGGCGTTGATCACCTTGCCCTTGGGCCCGATCACCTCGCCGATCTTGTCGATCGGGATCTCGAAGGTGACGATCTTCGGCGCGTGCGGCTTCACCTCGTCGCGGGGCGCCGCGATGGCTCCCGCCATGACGTCGAGGATGACGAGCCGGGCGTCACGTGCCTGGTGGAGCGCCTTCGAGAGAACCTCGGCGGGGAGGCCGTCGATCTTCGTGTCGAGCTGCAGGGCGGTGACGAAGTCGGACGTGCCGGCCACCTTGAAGTCCATGTCCCCGAAGGCGTCCTCGGCACCGAGAATGTCGGTCAGCGTCGTGTAGACGCCCTCGGCGTAGACAAGGCCCATGGCGATGCCGGCGACGGGCGCCTTGATGGGCACGCCGGCGTCCATGAGCGAGAGGGTCGAGCCGCAGACGGAGGCCATCGACGTCGAGCCGTTGGAAGAGAGCACCTCGGACACGAGCCGCAGTACGTAAGGGAACTCGCTCTCGGGTGGGATGACCGGAAGGAGCGCCCGCTCGGCCAGGAGACCGTGGCCGATCTCGCGGCGTTTCGGGCCGCGCATGAAGCCGGTCTCGCCCGTGGAAAAGGGCGGGAAGTTGTAGTGGTGCATGTAGCGCTTGGTCTCGTCAACGCCGATCGTGTCGAGGAGCTGGTTCATGCGCGGCATGCCGAGGGTCGTGAAGTTGAGGACCTGCGTGTCGCCCCGCTGGAAGAGGCCGGAGCCGTGCGCCGTCGGGATAACGCCCACCTCTGCCGCGAGCGGCCGGATGTCGGTCGTGCCCCGGCCGTCGATGCGCACGCCCTCGGAAACGATGCGCTTGCGCACGATCTTCTTCGTGAAGGAGCGGATGGCGGCCTTGATCTCCCGCTCTCGCTCGGGGAACTCGGGCGCCAGATCCGCCACGAGCGTCTCGCCGACGGCGTCGAGGGCGGCGTTGCGCTCCGTCTTCGAGGTGATGGCGTTCGCCGTCTCGATGGCGTCGGCGCCCACCTCGGACACCCTCTCGTAGACGTCGTCCCCGTAGTCGACGAAGAGCTCGAAGGCAATGGCCTCCTTGCGCCCCGCTCTGGCGACGAGCTCGCGCTGCAAGTCGATCGACTCGCGGATCCACTTCTTCGACGCCTCGAGGCCCTCGGCGATGACCTCCTCGGTCACCTTGGGCGCCCCGGCCTCGTAGAACACCCAGGCGCTCTCGGTGCCGCCCGCCTCCACCATCATGATGGCGATCTCCGAGTCCGCTTGGGTGCCAAGAGCCCGCCCGGCGACGACGAGCTCGAAGGTGGAGGCGTCGCCCTCCTGGTAGGTGGCGTGCGGGAGCCACGTGCCGTTGATCGAGTAGGCCATGCGGACGGCGCCGATGGGACCGTCGAAAGGGATGCCCGAGAGCATGAGCGCCGCCGAGGCCCCGTTGATGGCGAGCACGTCGTGCGGGTTGACGAGGTCGGCGCCGAAGGTCGTGGCGACGATGTGGACCTCGTTGCGGAAGCCCTCGGGAAACGACGGCCGCAGCGGCCGGTCGATCAACCGGTCCGTCAGGATCGCTTGGTCGGTCGCCCGGCCCTCGCGGCGAAAGAAGGAGCCGGGGATCTTGCCGGCGGCGTACATCCGCTCCTCGACATCGACGGTGAGGGGAAAGAAATCCGTCCCTTCGCGGACCTTGCGGGCCGCCGTCGCCGTGACGAGGACGATGGTGTCCCCGATGCGGGCGAGCACCGCCCCATCGGCTTGGCCGGCGAGCTTGCCGGTCTCAAAGGACATGGTGCGGTCGGTCCCGCTCACGGGACCGGAGACGGTGATGGCCTCGGCCATGACACTCCTCTATCTTCGAGGCGCCAGAGCGGGCCAGTTCCCAGTCGTCGTGCACCGGAGCCGCCCGAGCGGGTGGTCACCCACCTGCTCCGGGCGAAGTTTCTCGGCCCGGTACGCGGCGACTGGCAGCTGACGACTGCGGGCGCCGTGGTTTGTCGTGTTGGGGATCTGTCCCCGGCCCTAGCGACGGATGCCGAGCCGGGCAATAAGGCCCCGGTACCGGTCGACGTCGTTCGCCTTCACGTAGTCCAGCAGGCGGCGACGGCGGCCGATCAGCTTCATCAGGCCTCGCCGGGTGTGGTGGTCGCCCCGGTGCACCTTGAGGTGCTCGGTGAGGTGGTTGATCCGCTCCGTGAGGATGGCAACCTGGACCTCGGGCGAGCCGGTATCGGTCTCGTGGAGCCGGTGCTCGGCGATCGTCGCCGTCTTGTCGGGCATGCGCTTGAGAATGGGCTTTCTGTTGGTGCCGGCAGGCCGCGCGGACCCGCCGAAAATAACGGAACTCCTGAGGGCGGCCTCGCCTCGCTGGAGCACACGCCCAGCAAGGACACCGCCACCCGCGCCGACCAGGGTCGGCAGCACTCATGGTAGCAGGTGGTCCGCCGAATGGCACTCGGGCCCCTGCCGCCGGCATCGGCCCTTGCGGAGGCATTGGTAGTCAGGGGCGCGGCGCCTGCACAGCAGGCCCGGTTCCCCATCCCCCTTTCAATCCGTGCGTGCGGTTTTCCCGCACACGGCTTACCGACGGTCTTCTGAACATGGTTACGCCGCCTTCGGGTAGCGGATG
>DASPSK010000012.1:0-2824 GCA_035623975.1 Acidimicrobiales bacterium
ACGGGATCACCGTGAACACCATCCCGCCGACCATCGTCGACACCCCCATGGCAAAGAAGGGGGTGGAGTCGGGGAGCGTCCCGAGCATCGAGGTCATGGCGGCGATGGTCCCACTCGGCCGGGCGGGCACGCCGGACGACATCGCCTCGGCGTGCTCGTTCTTGTGCTCCGAGGAGGCGGGTTACATCACGGGCCAGGTGATCGGCGTCAACGGGGGGATGTACATCTGACCCCGGCAGTTGCGCGCATGACGGCGTCGCGCCCGGCGGCGGCGCGGGCGGCGTCGTCCCGCCGCATCGGCGCCGAGACCTCCAAGGCGCGGGCGTCGCTGCTCGACGCGGCCGAGCGGCTGATGCTCGACGAGGGCTACGCCGCCGTGACGTCGCGCCGCGTGGCGGCGGAGGCGGGGCTCAAGCCCCAGTTGGTCCACTACTACTTCCGTACCATGGACGACCTGTTCTTGGCGCTGTTCCGACGGCGCTCCGCTCAGGGGCTGGCGCGCCAATCCCAGGCGCTGGCCTCCGCGCAGCCGCTGTGGGCGCTGTGGGACCTCAGTCGTGACCCCTGGGGCACGGCACTGACCATGGAGTTCGTGGCCCTGGCCAACCACCGCAAGGCCATCCGCGCCGAGATCGCGGCCTCCGCCGAGCGCCACCGTGCCGACCAGCTGACCGGCCTCGCGCCCGTCCTCGAGCGCTACGGCGTCGGCCCCGACCGGTGCCCGCCGCTGGTCTTCACCGTCCTGCTCTCGAGCGTCTCGCGGTTCCTCGTGATCGAGCACGAGTCGCTCGGCATGTCGGACGGCCATGCCGAGACCGTGGCCTTCGTCGAGCAGTGGATCACCCGCCTGGAAGGCGAGCGCGGGTAGCGGAGGGTCCCGCGCAGGACAAACCTCTAGTTCGTCGCGTGAGAACATAGTAATTCTCTGAATTTTGACGTCAGTGTCGAAATGATTATCCTGGCAATCGGGCGACGTGGCCGCGGTCGCGGCGCTCGAAGAGACCGGGTCGGTGCCGTTCCCGGTCGGTGCAGGGAATCACGAGACGCAAGGAGAGGTTGGCCATGCCCAAGGCAGTCATCGACTTCCCGGTGTTCGACGCCGACAACCACATGTACGAGACGACGGACGCCTTCACCAAGTTCTTGCCGAAGGAGTACGACGGCCTTATCAAGTTCGTGCAGGTGAACGGGCGTACCAAGATCGCTATCCGCAACGTGATCTCCGAGTACATCCCCAACCCGACCTTCGAGGTGGTCGGTCGCCCGGGCGCCTCAGAGGAGTACTTCAAGCACGGTAACCCAGAGGGCAAGTCGCGCCGCGAGCTCATGGGCGATCCAATTCGCTCGCCCGAGTCCTTCTTCTCGCCCGAGCCGCGGCTCAAGCTCATGGACGAGCTGGGGCTCGATCGGGCCATCATGTGGCCGACGCTGGCCAGCGTGCTCGAGGAGCGGCTGCCCGACGACCCGAAGGCCACTCATGCGGTCGTCCACGCGCTGAACCAGTGGATGCTCGAGCACTGGACGTACAACTACGAAGGCCGCATCTTCCCGACCCCGGTGATCACGCTTCCCATCGTGGACGAGGCCATCAAGGAGCTCGAATGGGTGGCCGAGCGGGGGGCGAAGATCATCCTCATCCGCCCGGCGCCGGTACCGGGCTACGAGGGCTACCGATCCATGGCCCTGCCAGAGTTCGACCCCTTCTGGAGGAAGGTCACCGAGTTCGACGTCACGGTCGGCCTGCACGCCTCCGACGACGGGTTGACGCGCTATTGGAACCTGTGGGAGGGCACGCAGCGCGAACACCTGCCATTCCAGGGACCGTCGGCCTTCCTGGACCTCGGGCACACCCAGAGCAGAGGAATCTTCGACACCGTGGCCTCGCTGATCGGGCACGGACTCCTCTCGCGGTTCCCAACGCTGCGAGTGTTGCCGGTCGAGAACGGATCCGCGTGGGTGCGCCCGATGCTCAACGCGCTCGAATTCTCCTACGGACACAACCCGAAGCTCTACGACGAGGACCCCATCATGGTGCTCAAGCGCAACATCTGGGTCCACCCGTTCCACGAGGAGGACCCGCGCGGCCTGATTGACCTGGTGGGCGTCAACCGTGTCGTCTTCGGCTCCGACTACCCGCACATCGAGGGGATGTCGCAGCCGCTGAGCTACGTCGACGAGCTCGAGGGCCTGCCCCACGACGACATCGCCCGGGTGATGGGCGGCAACCTGGCCGAGGCCCTGAAGCTGCCCTTCGCCGCCTGAGCGTCCGGACGGGCGCTCTTCACGAGCCGAAGACCCGGCTCGTCGCCATCACGCAGAGCCGGTCCTCGTTGCCAGCGTCGCGCACCTCGATCTGTCCGAGGCCGTCGCGCACGCGCGCCGTGGCGACGACGGCGCCGATGCGCGCCGGCTGGAGGTAGCGCAGGCCCAGCGAGGCCAGGGAGGTGCCCGGCGTGAGCGACAGCGCCGCCTCCTCGGCGGTGAGCGCGATGAGCCCGCCGTTGATGGTGTTCGAGGCGTTGCGCACGCCCTCGGTACGGGAGAGCACGGCGACCCCTGGCCCCGTACGCTCGCAGCCGGCGTGCTCGGCGAAGGGCAGGGCGAGCCGACCGGCCCGCTCCATGATCCTGTCGGCGCTGGTCTCGAAGTCGATGCGCATGCTGGCGTCGGGCGCAGCCATGAACGACGCGGCGCCGAAGGCGAGCGGCTCGCCGTCCTCGTCGGTGAAGTCCACCTGGGCGACCGAGACCGAGCGGCCGGACTTCACCAGGGTCCCGTGCCCGAGGAGCAGGCCCGACCCCGGCAGCGGCCGGTAGACGTGGAC
>DASPSK010000021.1:0-7219 GCA_035623975.1 Acidimicrobiales bacterium
TGCACGGCCGTCGGCGGGTACACCAACGGCGAGGGCACCCCGCTGGCATTGGCGGAGGCGTGGAACGGCACCAGCTGGCAGCTACAGATCGCCGGCATCCCCAGCGATGCCGCCTCGAGCCGGCTCTCGGCGGTGTCCTGCACGTCGACGTCTCCCACCACCTCGATCTGCACGGCCGTCGGAGGCTACGTCGACGCCGACACCCACACACCTTTGACCATGGCCGAGTCCTGGAGCGGTACGAGCTGGAACCTCGAGAGCACCATCAACCCCTCTGGCGGGGACGACTACGGCCTCGCCGGAGTGTCGTGCGCGACCGCCTCGGCCTGCATCGCCGTCGGGTCCGACGACGACACGGGCCTCTCGGAGGTATGGAACGGCTCGGTCTGGAGCGTCCCCAGCACGCCAAGACCGAGCGGCTCGCTGGACAGCCTGTCCGGGGTCTCCTGCACCGCCGCCTCGGTCTGCACGGCCGTCGGCAGCTACACCAACGCCAGCGAGGGCGTCATGACCGTGGCCGAGGCCTGGAACGGCACGAGCTGGAAGATTCAGGCAACCGCCAATCCCGCTCCGGCCTCGAACAACTTCCTCTCGGGAGTGTCTTGCCTGGCGGCGGTGTGCACGGCCGCCGGCAACTACTCCCCGACGGGCACGTCCACGACGGAGACGCTGGTGGAGCGCTACGCATAGTCGATCTCGTGCCAGACGTGCCGGCGCCCGCCTGGGCGCCGGGCTGCTGGGCCGCTGGACTGCTGGCCTGTCTGGCCGTGTCGCCGGGCTGCTGGACTGCTGGCCTGCCTGGCCGTGTCGTCGGTAGGATAGATAGGGCGCAACCGGTTGAGGAGGCGCTTATGTGGGTCATCGCTGGGGTCCTGCTCGGGCTCGTGGTTCTCGCCGCGTTGGTCGGCTTCCACTCCGGGCCGCACGCACACGTCGTCGCCGGCGTGATCGGTCTCCTTGCGGCTGCCTGGCTCGTGCTCATGGCCGTGGACGGTCGCTCTGCGCCCGTCCTCTGGGCGCTGCTGAGCGCTGATGTCGTCGCGTCGGCAGGGGTGGGCGTCATGGCCTGGAAGGGTCTGACGGGAGCCCATGCCGCCGCCGATGCGCTTGGCTCGGTCAAGGGGAAGGAGGGCATTGCCCTCAGCGACCTCACGCCCGACGGCATCGTGCGCGTCCGCGGGGAGCAGTGGTCGGCGACGTCAGTGAACGGGACCGTGCGGGCGGGCACCCGGGTGCAGGTGCTGCGTGCGACCGGTGTGCACCTGGAAGTCTGGGGCGAGGACACCGAGCCCGAGTCGGTCGAGCCGATGTCCGTGGAGGGGATGTTCAGCCTCGACGAAGGCGAGAGCAAGGAGCTGAACACATGATCGTCGGCATCGTCATCGGAGTGGCCGTCCTCTTCGTCTTGGTCATGTTCGCTCTCTCGGTGAGGATCGTCCGCGAGTACCAGCGGATCCTGTTGTTCCGGCTCGGTCGGGCGATCGGGATCAAAGGACCTGGCCTCGTCCTCATCAACCCGGTGACGGACCGGACGACGTGGATCGACCTGCGCGAGCGCTTTCTCGAGATCCCCCATCAGACGGCCATCACGAAGGACAACGCCACGATCTCGATCGACTTCATCATCTTCTACAAGGTCCTCGACCCGGCCATGTCCGTCCTCGAGGTGCAGCACTTCGCCGCGGCTGCCCAGAACGTCGCCGCCACGACGCTCCGCAGCGTCGTCGGGGACATGGTCCTCGACGACGTCCTCTCGAAACGCGAGGAGATGAACGCCTCGCTTCGGGTCCGCCTCGACGAGGTCACCGAGCGGTGGGGCGTGAAAGTGACCACGGTCGAGGTCCGCGAGGTCAACCCACCGGCGGGCGTCCTCGAGGCGATGACGCGCCAGATGTCAGCCGAGCGCACGCGGCGGGCGGCTATCACCGAGGCACAAGGACAGAAGCAAGCCGCCATCACCCTTGCCGAGGGGAGCAAGCAGGCCGCCATCCTCAGCGCCGAAGGCGAGCGACAAGCGGCCATTCTTCGAGCCGAGGGGTTGGCGGCCGGTCTCGAGAGGATCTACGCCGTCGGACGCGGGCTCGACCGCAACACGATGCAACTGCAGTACCTCGAGACGTTGAAGAACGTCGGCACCGCGCCCTCGACGAAGATCGTGGTCCCGATGGAGCTCGGCGGGCTGTTGAGCGGGTTTCGGGGGTGGTTGCAGTCCGAGCCGTCGGCGGCGCTCGCCGGCCTCGCCACCGGCGCGCCGTCCGCCAACGGCGGACCGATCGGCGAGAGCAGCACGCTGGCCGCGCCGGACTCGAGCAGCGCGGCCGCTCTGGTACCGCCCACCGAGCCGGCCCTGTCCGCCAACCTCGAGTTGGCGGACGGCCTCGAGTCAGCGGACGGCCTCGAGTCGGCGGACGGCCTCGACCTTCCCTCCTGAGCGAGGCCGTCACCGCCGCCAACCTCTTCCACAAGGCGCTTAGCTGCCTTTGCGGGGGCGAGAAAGTGCCCTTCGGCCCTGTTGGCGCGCCCGAGATGTGAGTTACCTCGGTACTGGAAGCGCTCAGGCGCGAGGTCTCAGCCGCGGCTGGAGCCGGTGGAGGTGGACATGCTGAGTGAGATGACATTGGCGCCGCCGGCTCGACCGGTTCACGGCCACGAGTTGCTCGGGCGAGCCGACATCAACAAGGACACGGCGTTCACCGACGCCGAGCGAGCCGCCATGGGGCTCCGCGGTCTGCTGCCGTGGCGGACGACGACGATGGCGGAGCAGGTGGCTCTCGAGCTCGAGCATCTTCGTCGCAAGGGCGACGATCTCGAGAAGTACATCGGGCTCGCCGCCCTGCAGGACCGAAACGAGACGCTCTTCTACCGCCTTCTCGTCGACCACCTGGAGGAGCTCGCTCCGATCATCTACACGCCGACGGTCGGGCGCGCCTGCCGCGAGTACAGCCACGTCGTGCGCCGACCCCGAGGTCTCTGGATCACGCCGGACGACATCGACCGCATCCCCGAGCTGCTTGGCAACGCCGGCTCATCCGAGGCCCGGCTGATCGTCGCCACGGACAACGAGCGCATCCTCGGGCTCGGCGACCAGGGAGCCGGCGGCATGGGTATCCCGATCGGCAAGCTCGCCCTCTATGTGGCCGGCGCCGGTCTCCATCCCCGCCGCACCCTGCCGGTCTCCATCGACTGCGGGACTGACAACCCGGAGCTGCTGCGCGACCCTCTCTACCTCGGCTATCCCAAGCCCCGCTTGCGAGGCGACGCCTATGACGCCCTCATCGAGGCCTTCGTCACCGCCGTGCGCCAGGCGTGCCCCGACGCCGTCCTGCAGTGGGAGGACTTCAAGCAGCACAACGCCATTCGGCTGCTCGACCGCTATCGCCATGTCCTTCCGTGCTTCAACGACGACATCCAGGGAACGGCCGCCGTCGTCTGCGCCGGCATCCTGGCGGCCCTCCGGCGCAGCGGCGAACGGCTTTCGTCGCAGCGTCTCGTGCTCGTGGGGTCGGGTGCCGCCGGCATCGGCATCGCCCGGCTCCTGCGGTCCATGATGCGAGCCGAAGGCGCCTCTGAGGAGGCCGTTCGCTGCGCCGTGGTGATGCTCGACTCGCAGGGTCTCATCTTCGAAGGGCGCGAGGAAGTGCATGAGGACAAGCGCCCCTTCGCCCTGCCCAGCCAGGAGCTGGACCGGTTCGGTTTCGCCGGTGCCGACCGCTATGACCTCGAGACGGTGGTCCGCCGCGTCGCCCCCACCGTCCTCATCGGCACGAGCGGCACTCCCGGGGTCTTCACCGAGGTGGCCGTGAGGGAGATGGCGAGCCAGACGCCGATGCCCATCGTCCTGCCGCTGTCCAACCCGACGGCGAACTCGGAGGCCACGCCAGCCGACGTGCTCGCCTGGAGCGGGGGACGGGCGCTCGTGGCGACGGGCAGCCCCTTCGGGCCGGTCGAGGTGGATGGACGTAGCCATCTCGTGGGGCAGGCGAACAACGTCTTCGTGTTCCCGGGTGTCGGCCTCGGCACCATCGCCTCGAGGGCGCGGGAGGTGACCGACAACATGTTCCTCGTGGCGGCCACGACGCTCGCGGGCATGGTGCCGGCGGAGCGGATTGAGCACGGGGCCATCTACCCTTCCATCACCGATCTCCGCTCGATCTCACACGCGATCGCCGTGGCCGTGGCCTGCGAGGCCCGCGACGAGGGGGTGGCGCCCATGGCGACCGACGCCCAGATCGAGCAGGACGTCGAGTCGTGTGTCTGGACACCGCTGTACGGGCCGGCGGGATGACTGCGGACACCATCGTTGAGGTGATAGGGCTCAAGAAGAGCTTCGGGTCGGTCGTCGCCGTCGACGGCCTGTCCTTCACCGTCGAGCGCGGATCGATCGTCGGTCTGCTCGGGGCCAACGGTGCCGGCAAGACGACGACGCTTCGCATGATGCTCGGGCTCATCCGGCCGAAGGCCGGCAGCATCGTCGTGCTCGGCGAGCCGATCCACTTTGGAGCCAGGGTCCTCTCGCGGGTGGGATCGTTCGTGGAGGGACCGGGCTTCATCCCCCACATCTCGGGTCGGCACAACCTGGAGCTGTACTGGCGGGCCGGCGGGCGGCGTGCCGGCCCCGCCGGCATCGACGAGGCCCTCGCCGTCGCCGGCCTCGGCGACGTGGCGGGACGGCCAGTCCGGACGTACTCGCACGGGATGAAACAGCGCCTCGGCTTTGCCCAAGCGCTCCTCGGCAAGCCGGAGCTGCTCGTGCTCGACGAGCCCGTGAACGGCCTCGACCCACAGCAGATCGTCTTTCTGCGTGAGGCCCTCCTCCGCCTGGCGGGTGAAGGGATGACCATCCTGCTCTCCTCCCACCTCCTCTGGGAGGTGGAGCAGACCTGCGGCAAGGTGGTCGTCGTCGACCACGGGCGGCTCGTGAAGGCGGGCACGGTGGCCGAGGTCACCGGCAGCGCCACCTCCGCCTACATCGAGGCGGACGACCCGCTGCGCGCCTTCGAGACGTTGCGGCACGTGCCCGGCATCGCTTCGGTGTCGCATGCTCCTCCCGGGATCGCCGTCCAGCTCGGTACGGCCTCCCGGTGCGACCTCGTCGCCGCCCTCGTCGCCGCCGGCATCGGGGTCGAGACCGTCATGCCCAGGCACAACCTCGAGTCGGCCTTCCTCGAGATGGTGGCGCCGGTGGAGGGTGAGCCGGCGGGGCCGGAGGGACCGGAGGCGCCCGCCGAGCCGGAGGCGCCCGCCGAGCCGGAGGTGGCCGCCGAGCCGGAGATGGCCGCCGAGCCGACACGCACGCAGGCGGCTTCCCCGCTGGTGTCGGTCGCCGGGACGGCCCCCGTGCAGGCGCCGGAGGCGGTGGAGCGATGATCGCCGCCGAGTTCTCCAAGCAGCTGCGGCGTTGGCGGACCCTGATCCTCATCGCCGTCTGCGTGGTGACCGCCCTCCTCGTGGCGGTCCTCATGGGCCAGAACGCCCACAACCACCCGGCGGCCGCCGGCCCGGACGGCATCAGCATCTCGGTGACCTCGAGCGGGCTCGTCCTCGGTATCATCGCTCTCTTTTTCGCTTCCCACCTGCTCACGCCGATCACTTTTCTCGTCTACTACGGCGATCCGATGGCCTCGGAGGCGAAGTGGGGCTCTCTCCGCTACCTCCTCGTCCGGCCGGTGAGCCGCTCGAGGGTCCTGTCTGCCAAAGTCATCGTGTCGACGGTGCTCGCCCTCGGGTCCTTGCTCATCATCCCCATCGTCGCGAGTCTCGTCGGCATCGCCTACTTCGGGCTGCATCCCGTCACGACCGGTCACTTCCTTGCCCCCCTCGGGCTAGTTTCGGCTGGGCCGAGTCCGGTCATCCCGGTCCTCGGGACGCTCGGGCGGTTCCTGCTCGCGACCGGGTACGTCGCCCTCGACAGCGCCGCGCTGGCAGGCGTGGCAGTGCTCCTCGCCGTCGTCACGGAGAACGTGCTCGCCGCCGTCGCCTCGGCTGCCGGCCTCTACATCTTCTCGGCCATTCTCGGCGCCCTCCCCGGCAACTTCATCAATCGCATCGACCCCGCCCTGCCGACGCACTATTTCGACGCCTGGCTCAACCTCTTCCAGCCGGGCACATCGCTGGCGGGCATGACGCACGGCGTCGTCACTCAGCTGAGCTGGTTCGTGCTCACGCTCGGCGCCGCCTACGTGGTCTTCAACCGCAAGGACGTCAAGTGCTGACCGTCCGGGGCACTCACATCCCGACCGCCCTGTAGTGTGCGGCGCCGTGAAGGGCGTTCTGCTGGCCGGTGGCACGGGAAGCCGCCTCTTCCCGCTTACACGCATCACGAACAAGCACCTCCTGCCCATCGGTGATCGACCCATGGTCGACTACGGCTTCGAGGCGCTCGTCCTCGGAGGCGTCACCGAGATCATGGTCGTGACCGGAGGGACGCATGCTGGTGAGTTCCTTCGGCTGCTCTCGAACGGCCACGAGTACGGCATCGACCGTCTCAACTACGCCTACCAAGAGCGCCCGGGCGGAATCGCCGAGGCGCTCGGCCTGGCGGAGCGTTTCGTCGGAGACGATCTTGTTGTCGTCATGCTGGCTGACAACATTTTCGAGCGCTCGATCAAGCCGTCCCTGGACCGCTTCGCCTCACAGGAGGCCGGCGCTCGCCTTCTCCTCGCCTGCATCGAGGATCCTCAGCACCTCCGCCATGTCGGCGTGCCCGAGATGGACAGCGAGGGTCGCATTCACCGCATCATCGAGAAACCCGCCACCCCTCCGAGCAACTACTGCGTCACGGGGGTCTACCTCTACCCGCCGGACGTCTTCAGCGTCCTGCCCACGCTCACGCCGTCGGGGCGAGGCGAGCTCGAGATCACCGACGTCAACAACCACTACGTGGCCGCCGGGACGATGGCCTACGACGTCATCGAGGGTTTCTGGGGTGACGCCGGCGAGTCCATCGAGGCGTACTACGCCGTGAACGACCAGGTTCGAAAGCACGGCGCCAACCTGCCCTGAGCAACGGCCGTGAGCCCTCGGCGAGCGCTCGGCTGCCGGGTCGAGCCCTCGGCCACCGGCTGGAGGGCTCGGTCGCCGGTCCCGCCCGCCGGTCCCGCCCGCCGGTCCCGCCCGCCGGTCCCGCCCAGCCCCTCAGCCCACGGCTGCCTCCGACTCGGCGGTGCCGAGGGCCTTGAGGGCGCCGTAGTCGAGTTTGCCCGAGGGTGTGCGTCCGATG
>DASPSK010000035.1:0-4927 GCA_035623975.1 Acidimicrobiales bacterium
CCCGGGTGCTCAAGGACGACGGGACCGCCTTCGTGCTGACTCCGAACAAGCCGGCCGACTTCGAGAACCCGTTCCACGTCCACCTCTTCGAGCGCGTGGAGTTGGCGGCTCTGCTCAGGCGCCACTTCGAGGACGTGTGGCTGGGCGGCGTCGACGCCGCCCCCTTGGTCAAGGCCGACTTCGCCGCCCGGCGGGTGAGGGCGAACCGCCTCTTGCGCTTCGACGTGCTCGACCTGCGCCATCGCATGCCGCACGAGTGGTACGTACGGGCCTACACCAGACTGCTGCCGCTCGCCTACAAGATGGTCGCCCGCAACGACCGCGGCGGCGTGACCGGGATCACGGCCGACGACTGGTTCGTCACCGAGGAGGTCGACGACACGACGCTGGTCCTCTTCGCCCTGGCGCGCGGGCCCCGCCGCAGTCCGGCGGCCTGATGCTGGCTGTCGGCCTCACCGGGGGGATGGGGTCGGGCAAGTCCGCGGTGGCCGAGCTCCTCGTCGACCACGGCGCGGTGCTCATCGACGCCGACCAGGTGGCCCGGGACGTCGTGGCCCCGGGCGGTCCGGCCTACGAGCCGCTCATCGAGCGCTTCGGCCGGGGCATCGTCGCCCCCGACGGGACCATCGACCGCCCGGCGCTGGCCGCGGTGGCCTTCGCCGACGAGGAGTCCCGGCTGGCGCTCAACGCCATCACCCACCCCGCCATCGGTGTCGCCATGCTCGAGGCACGAGACGCCTTCGAGGGCACCGACGAGATCGTGGTCCTGGCCATCCCGCTGTTGAGCGCCGCCCACCGGGAGACCGTGCGGCTCCACAAGGTGGTCGTCGTGGACTGCCCGACCGAGATCGCCCTGGAGCGGCTGCTGAGGCAACGGGGCTTCGACAGGGCCGATGCCGAGGCCCGGATCCGCTCGCAGATCTCGCGGGAGGAGCGGGTCAAGGAGGCCGACTACGTGGTGGACAACTCAGGTGACCGGGCCGCCCTGGCCCGGCAGGTCGACGCGCTGTGGGCATGGCTCGAGCAGGCGGCCGCCGAGCACGCCGCCTCCGAGGCGGCCGAGGCGGCCGAGGCGGCCCGGACGACTGGGGAGACCGAGCGGGCCGAAGCCTCCCCGCAGGCCGCGGGCGCCTGACGCGGGCGCCTGAGGCGTCACGGCCGCGACCAGCCCGCCCGGCACACCCCACCGCTAGCCTCGGGTGCCCATGCCCGCGTTCGAGGTCGTCTCTCCGTTCCGGCCCTCGGGTGACCAGCCGCAAGCCGTCGCCGCCCTGGCTCGGGGGGTCAACCGGGGCGACCGTTACCAGACCCTCCAGGGCATCACCGGCTCGGGCAAGACGGCGACGATCGCCTGGATGGTCGAGCAGGTCCAGCGGCCGACGCTCATCATCGAGCCCAACAAGTCGCTCGCCGCCCAGCTCTCCTCGGAGCTGCGGGAGCTCTTTCCGAAGAACCGCGTCGAGTTCTTCGTCTCCTACTACGACTACTACCAGCCGGAGGCCTACCTGCCGGCGACGGACACCTACATCGAGAAGGACTCGTCCATCAACGACGAGATCGACCGGCTGCGCCACGCCACCACCTCGTCGCTGCTCATGCGCCGCGACGTCATCGTGGTGGCCTCGGTCTCCTGCATCTACGGCTTGGGCTCGCCCGACGAGTACCGGGACCGGATCCTGGGCCTGGCCGTGGGGGAGCAGGTCGACCAGCGCGACGTGTTGCGGCGCCTCGTCGACCTCCAGTACTCGCGCAACGACGTCAACCTGGTGCGCGGCACGTTCCGGGCCCGGGGCGACACCGTCGAGATCCACCCGGCCTACGAAGAGGCGGCGCTGCGGGTGGAGCTGTTCGGGGACACGATCGAGCGGATCGTGCCCTTCGACGTCCTCACGGGCGAGATGGGCGAGGAGATGGAAGATGTCGCCGTCTATGCCGCCACGCACTACGTGACCGGGGAGGAGATCATCCAGCGGGCCGTCGGCTCCATCGAGGTGGAGCTGCGCGAGCGGCTCGGTGAGTTCGAGGGGGAGGGCAAGCTCCTCGAGGCGCAGCGCCTGAGGGTGCGCACCGAGCACGACCTCGAGATGCTGGCCGAGACCGGCGTGTGTTCGGGCGTGGAGAACTACAGCCGGCACCTCGACGGCCGTGCGCCCGGGGAGACGCCCTACACGCTGCTCGACTTCTTCCCCAAGGACTTCCTGTGCGTGATCGACGAGAGCCACGTGGCCGTGCCCCAGCTGCACGGCCAGTACGCGGGCGACCGGTCGCGCAAGGACGTCCTCGTCGAGCATGGGTTCCGTCTGCCCTCGGCCAAGGACAACCGGCCACTGCGCTTCGACGAGTTCGTCGAGCGGGTGCCACAGTGCGTCTTCGTCTCGGCCACGCCGGGGCCCTTCGAGCTCGAGCACTCGTCGCAGGTGGTCGAGCAGGTGATCCGCCCCACGGGCCTGGTCGACCCCGAGGTGGCGATCATGCCGACCAAGGGCCAGGTCGACGACCTGCAAGCGCGCATCGCGCGCACGGTGGCGGCCGGAGGCCGCGTCCTGGTCACCACGCTGACCAAGAAGATGGCCGAGGACCTCACCGACTACCTGGCCGACGCCGGCGTCCGGGTGCAGTACCTGCACTCGGACATCGACACCATCACGCGGATCGAGATCCTCCGCGAGCTGCGCCTGGGGACGATCGATGTGCTGGTCGGGATCAACCTGCTCCGGGAGGGCCTCGACCTGCCCGAGGTGGCCCTCGTGGCCATCCTCGACGCCGACAAGGAGGGCTTCTTGCGCTCGGCGTCCTCGCTCATCCAGACCATGGGCCGGGCGGCGCGCAACGTGGACGGCTCCGTCGTCCTCTACGCCGACACGGTGACCGACGCCATGCGCGAGGCCGTCTCGGTCACGCAACGACGCCGGACGCTGCAGCTGGCCTACAACCAGGAGCACGGCATCGACCCGCAGACCATCCGCAAGTCGGTGACCGACATCCTCGAGCGATTGCGCGGGACCAGCGGCGGCGTTGCCAAGGCCGGCCGGAGCCGGGCTGAAGTCCGCAAGAACGCCGCCGTGCGCAAGAACCGCCGGCCCGGGCTGCTCGCCGAGGGCGCGGCCACGTCCCCCGCCCAGGCCATGGAGCTCATCACCCAGCTCGAAGCCGAGATGAAGGCCGCCGCCGCCGAGCTCCGCTACGAGGAAGCCGCCCTGCTGCGCGACGAGATCGCCGAGCTGCGGGCGTCGATCCCGAGCTGAGCCACGCCGGAATGGGCCGGCGCGAGGCGGCTCAGCCTTTGAGGGCGCCGCCGAGGGCGAACCCTGCGCCCACCCATCTGGTGACGAGCAGGTAGAGCAAGACCGGCGGGAGCGAGTACAGGAGGGCGAACGCGGCGACCTGTCCGTAGTTGACGCCGTACTGACTGAAGTAGCCGTAGATGGTGACGGACGCCGGCTCGTTGCCCCCCTGCAGCAGGATCAGCGGCACGAAGAAGTTCCCCCAGGCGTTCACGAACGTGTAGACGGCGATCACGCACAGGCCCGGGACGACCAGGGGGACGACGATGCGGCGGAGCGACCCGAAGCGAGAGTTGCCGTCGATCCAGGCGGATTCCTCGAGCTCGAGCGGGACGGCGTCGATGAACGAGCGGCCCACCCACGTGGCGAAGGGCAGCGAGGTGGCGGTGAGGAACCACACGGTCCAGAACTTCGAGTTGATCAGGTTGGCCGACACGTAGAGGTCGTACGTGGGGATCATGAGGGCGATGATGGGCAGCGAGGCCATGAAGGCCAGCGCGTAGACGAACCAGATCGTCGCCCGTGAGCTGTAGCGCGACAGGGGATAGGCCGCCACGATGCCGATGATCGTGGTCAGCACCGTGGTGCCCACGGCCAGGTACATGGAGTTGCCCAGCGAGGCGAGGAAGCTCCCGTGCAGGACGGTGCTGAAATTCCCCAGCGTCAGCGGGCCCCCACCTCCGAGGGTCAGGTTCCCGTGTGTCTTGAAGGCGGTCACGACGAGCCAGGCGAAGGGGACCAAGAAGATGAGGCCCACCACCGCCATGGCGATCGAGGGGGCCAGCGTGCTGTGCCGGTCGGTGCGGGCGGCCACGGTCAGCGCATCTCCGCCAGGGAGCCCTGGCGACGGAGCAACCTGATGTAGAGCGCCGCCAGCAGGCCCCCGATCACGAGCAGGACGACGGCGATCGCCGTGCCGTAGGCCAGCTGGTAGTTGGAGAAGGCCTGGCGGTACATGAACACCGAGAGCACGTTGGACGCATTGCCGGGACCGCCGCCCGTCATGGCGTAGATGAGCGAGAAGTCGTTCAGGGTGGCCAGGGTGATGATCACCAGGTCGACCACGATGGCCGACGAGACCAACGGGATGGTCAGGCGCGTCAGACGTCGCCAGGGCCCGGCGCCGTCCACCTCGGAGGCGTCGACGAGGTCGGTCGGGATCCCGTCGAGCGCGGCGGAGAAGAGGAGGAACGAGAATGCCGCCCCCCGCCAGGCGTTGGCCAGGCTCACCGCCAGCATCGGATTGCTCACCAGCCAGCTCTGGTAGCTCAGGCCGACCGCGTGGTACGCCTGGGACATCACGCCGCCGTCGCTGAGGAGCACGAACCACATGTAGGAGGTCACGATCTCGGGGACGAGCCAGGCCACGATCACGATGGCGCCGACGACGGCGCGCACGGCGTAGAGCGACCGGGAGAGGAAGTAGGCCAGCAGGAATCCCAGCACGGCCTGACCCAGGTAGCCCGATACGACGAGGTAGTAGAGGCTCTTGCCGACCGACTCGGCCAACCCGCTCCCGCTCGAGAAGAGCTGTTGATAGTTGGCGAACCCGACGTACTGGTAGTGCGTGGCGGTCGGGCCGGTGACCGTCATGTTGGTGAACGACAGGACGAACGTCCACACGGCCGGCCAGCCCATGAAGA
>DASPSK010000038.1:0-2260 GCA_035623975.1 Acidimicrobiales bacterium
TCTCTGTCGCTGACGTGGCCGAAGCGAGCCGCCGTCCTCGCGGCCAACGGCGCCTCGATCTCCCCCTCCGCCCCTCCGGCCAGCGTCGTCATCGGCCTGGAAGGCACCTACATCAAGCGGCCCGGCTCCGTCGCCGCCTCCCTCGTCGCAGCGGGCGCCAGGGCGTCCGTCGTCGCGTCTGCCGTCGCGGCCGCCACGGCGTCCCCGACGGCCTTCGAGCCGGTCTTCACGGTCTCATGGTCGCGTTTCGAGCAGCTGCGCCCGACGCTGTACCCCATACCCGGTGTCTTCTTCCAGGCCGTCGGCGGTGGCACGTCTTCGACGCCTCCGGACCTTGTCGGTGTCGTCGGCACGCTCGATGAGATCACCGGGTCGCAGCTGAAACGCCTCGGGGCTCCCTACACGGCCACGAGCATCGTCGGGCAAGGTGGGATCGAGCAGGCGGACGAACGCCGGCTGGCGGGCTCGCCCGGCGGCAGCATCAGGGTGCTCAGCCCCGGCGGTGCGGTCATGACGACGCTCGCCACGTTCGCCCCGAGCCCCGGGAGGCCCGTCCACACGACCATCGAGCCGTCGATCGAGGAAGCGGCGGCGCGCGCCCTGGCCGGCGCCCCGAACGAGGCGGCCCTCGTAGCCATCCAGGCGTCCACCGGCAAGATCGTGGCCGTGGCTGACAACGCCGGCGACAGCGACCTGGCTCTCGAGGGCGAGCAGCCGCCCGGCTCGACGATGAAAGTCATCACGAGCACGGCGCTCATCGACACGGGCCTCACACCGTCGTCGCCGGCGACCTGCCCTCCCGTCATCAACGTCGACGGCGAGAACTTCCACAACGCCGAGGCGGCCGAGAGCGCCGACAGCATGTTGCAGGCCTTCACCGTCTCGTGCAACACCGCCTTCATCGGGCTCACGATGGCGCATCTCAACTACTCGAGCCTGCACGAGGCCGCCGCCTTCTACGACGTCGGCCGCAACTGGAACCCCGGCCTGCCCGTGTTCACCGGCAGCGTCCCGGTCTGCGTCGGCCAGACCGACCTCGCCGCCAGCGCCATCGGGCAGTCCAGAGTCGTCCTCAGCCCACTCGATCTCGCCATGGTGGCGGCCGACATCGACACGAGCCGGATCCGCGAACCGTTCCTCGTCGAAGGCGCACCCGACGAGCACGCGGCCACCTCTCCCCTGCCAGCCGCTCTCGACGGGGATCTACACGAGATGATGCTCTCGGTCGTCGAGAGCGGCACGGCAGCTGGCACCGGGCTGCCGGCGGGCACCTACGCCAAGACCGGGACAGCGGAGTACGGCAGCGGCAACCCCCTGCCGATCGACGCCTGGCTGATGGGGTTCAACGGCAACATCGCCTTTGCCATGATCGACGTCGACGCTCCCGGCGACGGCGGCCCCACCGACGGGCCGATCGTGGCGAACTTCCTCGACGCCCTCGCATCGGGCATGTAGCTCGCCGGCCGCAAAGGTCGCTGAGGGAAAGCCTCGGCGAGCGCACTGCCGAGATGGCGATGCAGGCGGGGACCACACCGAAGGGGAAGAGAGCGGGGAGTGGCTTGTCCCCCGGCTGGCGACATGTCCATCATGGAGGACCAGGTACGTCGTGGAGGATGGCCGATGCCGGAGCAACGGGAAGCCATGCAACGTCTCGGGGCGCGGGTGAAGCTCGCCCTCGAAGAAGCTGACCTGACCGCCTACGGCGAGCTCCTCGACCCCGGCGTGCGATGGGGGCCGCCCGAAGGGCGGTCGCCCGTCTGCAAGAACCGCGAACAGGTCTTGCGCTGGTACCAGCGGGGGCAGAACTCGGGCACCCGCGCGCAGGTGTCGGAGGTCTCTGTGATCGGGGACCGGCTCCTCGTCGGTCTCAGCGTGGCGGGCACGCCGGCGGCGAAGAAGCGAGGCGGCAGGGCGGATCGGTGGCAGGTTCTCACCGTCCGCGACGGCCGAATCGTCGAGATCGTCGGCTTCGAGGAGCGAAGCCAGGCCCTCCCTCGCGCCGAAGACGCCGGGGCGGGCTTTCGCCCGTCGGCACCTCGAAGGTCGCTGTGAGGCCGTAGAGGCATGCCAGAAGAGGGACAGCCTGCTGCTGCGAACGGCGCCCTGCGCCGTCAGCCGACGATGCGCTCGCCGATGGGGCCGAGGATGAGCATGGGCAGGTAGATGAGGCCGCCGACGATGACGATCGCTCCGAGGAGGAACACCACGAAGGTCGGACCGGTGGTATCGAGCGTGGCTCTCGTACTGGCGTGCACCCGGG
>DASPSK010000041.1:0-13114 GCA_035623975.1 Acidimicrobiales bacterium
ACGGCAACGAGGTGATGGCGCACCTCGGTGCGCTCAGCCACCTTCCCATGATCGCCAACTGCTTCGAGGTCGAGCGCCTCGGACCGACGACGGTGCGCCTCAGCCGCCACCGTTGGGGAGGCAGCCTCATCGAGGACTCGACCCTGGAGGCATCGGTGGCCCTGCTCACCGTCGCCACCGACGCCGTGCCGCCGAGCCCGGCGGACTACTCGACCGAGCCGGAGGCGAGGACCTTCACCCCCGAACTGGCCGAAGTCGACATCGCCGTGCGGGCGATCGAATCACGCGACGCCACCTCAGGCGTCTCGCTCGCCAACGCCAAGGTCGTGGTGAGCGGAGGACGTGGTATGGGAGGAGCGGCGGGTTTCGAGGCGGTGGAGCAGCTGGCCGGGCTCCTCGGCGGCGCCGTCGGCGTCTCCCGGGCCGTCACGAGTGCGGGATGGAGGCCGCACTCCGAGCAGGTCGGCCAGACGGGCACGCGCGTCGCGCCCGACCTCTACCTCGCCTGCGGCATCTCCGGAGCCATCCAGCACCTGGCCGGCTGCCAGAGCGCCAAGGTGATGGTGGCCATCAACACCGACCCGCAGGCTCCCATCATGGGGAGGGCCGACTACGCCGTCATCGGCGACGTCAACGTCATCCTGCCGGCGCTCGTGGAGGCCCTGCGGGAGCGCCGCTGAAAGCTGGGATCAGGCGCCCGGCGCCGCCGCCACGGCGAGCCGTTCCAGCAGCTCCCGCCGCCACAGCTCGGTCTCGCGCACCTGGTTGAACGTGAAGACGTGGAGACCTTCGACCTTCGAGGCCGGGTCGGCCAGCATCGGGCCGACCTTCTGGAGCAAGCGGTCGGGGACGTACCCCCCTGGCGCGTTCAAGCGGAGGACGGTCGAGGAGTTGGAGCGCAGGTAGCGGACCGAGTCGGCCACGCCGATCTTCGATGCCATCGAGACGAGTTTCGTGCGGTCCACCGGTCCGGCGATGCCCACCCGCAGGGGCAGGGCGACACCCCGGGCGCGCACACGGTGGACCCAGGCCTTCAGCGTGGCGGCGTCGAAGCACATGTTGCTGACGATGTAGGAGGCGTACCGGCGCTTGTCCCACATCGCCTGGATGGTGACGTCATCGCCGATCTTCGGGTGGCTCTCCGGATAGCCGGTGATGCCCATCCTCGGCAGCGGGCGCTCGGTCGCCTCACTGATGCCGTGCAGAGCCTCGAGGAGCGAGAGGGAGCTCTCGAACTTGCCCACCGGCGGATCGGCGTCGCCCGCGGGCACGAAGATGTCGCCGATCCCGAGCTCGTGCAGGCGGGCGACGATCTCAGCCAAGTGGGCGTCGTCGCGCACGAGCCGGGCGGAGACGTGAGGCACGACGTCGTATCCCGCCCGGCGCAGGTGCTCGGCCAGCTCCAAGGTGGTCTCGAGCCCTTTCGTCGGGGACGCCGTCACCGCCACCGTCACGTCCCGGGGCACGAACTCGAGGACGGCGTCCTCGATGCTCGCGGTCGGGATGACCTCGTAGCGTGCGGCGGCGACGGCGGCGGCGGCGGCGCGAAGGCCCTGGCGGATCATCGTGGCCTCACGCCGTCGCCTGCTCGAGGAGGAGCTCGAGCTCGTCGGCCAGGCGGCTGCTGCCCGTCGGCACCACCTGGAGGGGGAGCCCGAACATCTGCGCGATCGACTCCGCCTGGCGGCGGAGCTCTGCGGTGGGATGCTGGGCCAGCCACACGACCCGCCGGTAGTTGGCGAAATAGTCGGGCCACAGCTCGGGGTGCCGGTCGAGACCCAGCTCGGTGAGCACCGTCCGCCGGAAGCTGCGGACGAGGAAGTCGGTGAGCAGGTAGGTACCGGGCTCGTCGGCGAAGAGCTCGGCCAGGTGCTCGGGCCCGGCGAAGACGTCGTAGCAGTGCATCCCGCCGAGCCGGCGGACGGAGAAGGCTCTGCAGACGTCGTCGAGGGCCCCATAGGTCCCGCAGTCGGCGTAGGCGACCACGACGGCGCGACCTTCGGCCTGCAGCGCGGCGATGAGCCGCCCGACGGCGCCGGCGATGCGCTCCGGGCGGTTGTGCAACAGCGACGGGAGAGGGCGGACCTCGACCTCGGAGTGGCTGCGGCCGCTGCGGCCGATGGCGGCCTGCACCTCGGCGGCGATAGCGCCACAGGCGATGACCGTCACGGGCCGCCCCCCGCCCGGCCCTCGACCCGTCACGGCGTCTCCGGCCGGCTCCTCAGGCGGGAAACTGCAGCAGCTCGACGAAACGGTCGTTGAAATCAGCCCGATCGGAGAGCTCGACATAGTTCACCTCCTCCAGCAACGCCATGGCACCCGCCCGCTCGCGCACGCTGAGCAGGGCCATCTTCGCCCCCTCGCCGGCGACGTTGCCGGCGCTCACGACTCTGAGCACCGGGAGCGTGGGCACGAGACCGAGCCGGACGGCGCTCGAGGGGGACAGGTAGCTGCCGAAGGAGCCGGCGAGGAGGACCTGCTGCACCTCGCCGGGCTCGATGCCGGCGTCCTCGCACAAGAGGGTCCACCCCGTGGCGATGGCCGCCTTGGCGAACTGCAGCTCGCGGACGTCTCGTTGCGTGAGGTAGACGGAGGTGTCCGCCCCGTCCCGCCAATGGAGCACGAAGACGCGCTCGTCGCCCACGACCGTGAGCCGCCCAGCCACTCCCGGCGCCGTCCGGGCGGCCTCCTCCGCGGGCACGAAACGGCCCGAGCGGTCGAGGAGCCCGAGGCTCACCAGCTCGGCGACGGCGTCGACGAGCCCGGACCCGCACAGGCCGACGGGCTCGACGTCGCCGATGACGCTGAGCTCGATGGCCTCCGGTGAGATGCGCACCCCCTCGATCGCCCCGGCCGAAGCCCGCATCCCGCACCTGATGGCCGCCCCCTCGAAGGCCGGCCCGGCCGGCGCGGCCGTCGCCAGCAGCCGCTCGTTGCTGCCGAGGACGATCTCGCAATTCGTTCCGATGTCGATGAACAGGCGTGTGCGCGGGTCCCGGTCCATGCCGGAGGCGAGCAGGCCCGAGATGATGTCACCGCCCACATAGGCGCCGAGGGCCGGGAAGACGACGGCACGGGCTCGCGGGTGGACCCTCACGCCGAGGTCGGAGGCGAGCGTCTCGGGCCACTGCCGCGCCGTCATCACGAAGGGCGCCATGCCGAGCGACTCCGGGTCGACGCCGAGGACGATGTGGGTCATGGTGGCGTTGCCGGCGACGGCGATCTCGTAGACCTCCGAGGGCTGCACGCCTCCCTCGGCGCACACGTCGGCGGCGAGCTCGTCGAGGACGCTGTGAGCCAGGCCCGTGAGCCGCTCGAGTGCCTGCTCGTCCATCATGATCGTGCTGATCCGGGTGATGACGTCGGCCCCGAAGCTCTGCTGCGGGTTGAGCCTGGAGCCCACCGCCACGGGCGTGCCGGTGGCGAGGTCGAGGAGGCTGGCGACGACGGTCGTCGTGCCGAGGTCGAAGGCGATCCCGAAGAGGCGCTCACTCGTGTCGCCGGGCTCGACGTCGACGAGGACGTCGTCGACGACCACGGCCGTCACGCCTGCGTCCGGACGGCTGCCCTGCGCGGCCCGCAGGAGCTTCCCGAGCCGCCGGAGGGCGTGAAGGTCGATGCGGAGCTCGAGGTCGTCCATGGCGGCGAGCAGTCGCTCCGCATCGCTCGTCTGATCCGAGAGGGAAGGGGTGGAGAGCACGAGGTGGCGTTTCTGCACGGCCGGGCGGAGGATGACTTTGCGGCCCACGCCGACCGTGGCCGCCTTCGGTCGCGTCTCGAGGGGGGGAACCTCCACATCCAAATCGGAGGCGACCTCCACCCGGCAGGCGAGACGCCAGCCCTTGCGCAGCTCCTCGGGGACGAAGGCACGCGTGTCAAGGGAAGTGATGGGGGCATCGCCGGCGACGACCTGCACCTTGCACTTCTTGCAGGTGCCGTGGCCCCCGCAGGTGCTGTCGATGGCGATGCCGTTCCAGCTGGCGGCGTCGAAAAGGGTGACCCCGGCGGGCACTCGGACCCGGCGGCCGCTCGGCTCGAAACGAAGGTCGACGCGCCCGATCCCGTCCTGCACCGCCGTCATGGCCGCCTCGCCACCGGCGCGCCCGCCGGACACGCCGGCCGGGCTTCTCCCCCGGGGAGGGGCGGTCGCAGGCGTCGCACCCTTCGCACCCCGGCTCAGCCGGCTCCGATCGGAGCGGCCGGTACGTCCGCTCCGTCGCTCGCGAGCTTGTCCGCCTGCTCGGCGCGGTGGCGGGCGATCCACGACGCCCCCCACGGATCGCGGTCGAGCAGGAGGTCGGCCGCCTTCACGGCGCGCACGATCGTGGGGGATCGCGCGTCCATGATGGCGCTCGTCAAGCCCACCATCATCGCCATGGGCAGGAAGCTGGCCCCGATGGCCGCCCGATCGGGCATCCCGAAGGACACGTTCGAGGCGCCCAGGGTCATGTTGAGCCCGAATTCCTCACGGACGAGCGAGATGGTCTCGAGCGTGCGGCGCACGAGGACCGTGTCGGCCCCGATGGGCATCGCCAGCGGGTCGATGAGGATGTCTTCGAGCGGGAGACCGAAGTGACCGTGGGCGACCTCGACGATCTTGCGCACGAGCTCGAGGCGACGCTCGGGCTGCTCGGGGATCTCCTCCTCGTCGTTGGGCAGGCAGATGACGGCGGCACCGTGAGCCTTCACGAGGGGCAGGATGGCTTCCAGGCGCTCGTCCTCGGCCGTGACGGAGTTGACGAGCGCCTTGCCCTCGTAGGTGGAGAGCCCGGCTTCGAGCACCTCGATGATGGAGGAGTCGATCACGAGGGGCAGATCCGTCAGGCTCTGGATCAGCCGGACGGCCTTTGTCATCAGGTCCGCCTCGTCGGCGAGCGGGACGCCCATGTTGACGTCGAGGACCATGGCGCCGCCGGCCACCTGGTCGGCGACATCGATCTCGATGCGGGAGAGGTCGCCCGCCCGCAGCTGCTCCTGGAAGATCCTGCGACCGGTCGGGTTGATCCGCTCCCCGATGATGCAGAAGGGCTGGTCGTCTCCGATGAGCACTTCTCTCGACGACGAGCGGAGAACGGTATGCACGCGGCTTTCCTCTTCGTGTTGGCGGGGCGATCCAGCTCAGGCCGGCTGCACGCTACGGCGCCGTTGCATGAGCTCCTTGGCGCGGGTGACGGCGGCGGAGGCGTCCGCCGCGTACCCGTCGGCGCCGACGGCGTCGGCGTACTCCTGGGTGACGGGGGCGCCGCCCACCATGACGATGACGCGCTCCCTGAGGCCGGCCTTCTCGAGAGCGTTGATATTCGCCTTGAACATCGGCATCGTCGTGGTGAGAAACGCCGAGAAACCCACGATGTCCGGCTCGTGCTCCTCCACCGCCGCCACGAATTTCTCCGGCGACACCTGCACTCCGAGGTCGATGACGTGGAAGCCGGCCCCCTCCAGCATGATGTTGCAGAGGTTCTTGCCGATGTCATGGACGTCGCCCTTGACAGTTCCCATGACGAATGTCCCGACGGACTCGACGCCCGTCTCGGCCAGCAGCGGCCGCAGGCGCTCGAGGGCCCCGGCCATGGCCCGTCCGGCGATAAGCATCTCGGGCACGAAGAAGTCTCCGCGCTCGAAGCGCGCCCCTACTTCCTCGAGCGAGGGGATGAGGGCGTCGAAGAGCAACGACTCCGGCGTGATGCCCATCTCGAGACCGGCGTTCGTCAGCGCCAGCACCTCGGGTGCGTTCCCGACGAGCGTGAGATCGTAGAGCTGGGCGAGTAGCTCTTGTTCGTTCATGCCGCTCCCTCTTTTCGTGGCCGGTGGCCGAGCAGGTGTGACAGTGCGCGGCCTTCGGCGACGCAGGCGGCCGCCACCTCGCCGAGGCGGGGCGGGTCGAGGCGAGTCACCGGGCCGGAGACGGACAGGGCCGCCACGACGACACCCCCCTCGCGATAGACGGGCGAGGCGATGGCGACGAGACCCGGCTCGAGCTCCTCGGCCGTGACGGCATACCCGCGGCGGCGCACCTCGTCGAGCTGAGCGGCCAGTGCCGCCCGGCTCGTGATCGTGTGCTCGGTGAGACGCTCGAGCCGGCCAGCTCCGAGGGCGGCGGCGCCGTGGGCGAGCAGCACCTTGCCCTGTGCCGTGGCGTGCAGCGGCAGGGCACGCCCGATCCAGTTCGTGCCGCCGAGGACGTAGCGGCTGTCCACCTGGGCGATCTGCTCGACGAGGCCGCGACTCGCCGTCCCGAGATTGATGGTCTCGCCGGTGCACTCACCGAGGCGCTCGAGGAAGGGCTGTGCCATCTCGACGAGATCCGCCTCCCGCCCGGCCTTCCAGGCGTAGCGGATGAAGACGGCACCCGGGCGGTAGCCGTTGCTCGCCTCCCGGCGGACGAGACCATGCCGCTCGAGGGCGAAGAGGAGGCGCGACGTCGTGCTCTTGGCGAGACCCGTGGCGGCGGCCAGCTCGGAGAACGTCACGGCCTCGTGGGAGTCGACGATCTCGGTGAGCAGGCGGGCGGCCCGGTCTACGGCCTGGGTGCCGGTCGATTTGGCGGAGTTGATGGCGTCGGTCATCGGTCTCGGGTTCCATCCGGCGACGTGGGTTCGGCCGCGCCGGCCGGGTCTGTCCGTTCCATGTTGCGGAACGGAGTTCTACTATGTGATAGTAAAGGTACCACACCTAATCCGACGAGGCGCCATGTTCCTGAACCGCATGCCCCGCTACGAGATCCTCTCCGAGGAGGCCATCGCCGTCCTCGACAAAGGCTGGCGCCGGATCGTGTCGGAGATCGGGGTGCAGTTCGCCAAGCCCGAGGCCGTCGAGCTGTTCGCCGCCGCCGGCCAGAAGACCGACGGCGAGGTCGTCTACCTCGATCCGGACTTTGTCCTCGCCCAGATGGCCCTCGCCCCTCGCGAGTTCGACGTGCAGGCGCGCAACCCGGCCAATTCCGTCCATATCGGCGGGGACGAGATGGTCTTCTCGGGCGTCTACGGTCCCCCCTTCGTCCTCGACGGCCCGATGCGCAGGGACGCCACCATGGCCGACTTTCGCCGGTTCTGCATGCTCGCGCAGAGCTTTGCCGAGCTCGACTCGGCCGGCGGCGTCATCTGCGAGCCGAACGACGCCCCCCTCGACTCCCGCCACCTCGACATGATCCTCGCCCTCCAGACCCTGACCGACAAGATCTACATGGGCAATGTCGTCTCCGGCCCGAACGCCCGCGACACCATCGCCATGACCGAGATCCTCTTCGGGGGACCGGAGGCCATCCGCCGTACGCCTGCCACGATCTCGCTCATCAACTGCAACTCCCCCTTGCGTTGGGACGACCGCATGCTCGACGCGCAATTCGAGTACAACCGGGCGCACCAGCCCGTCGTGCTGACCCCGTTCCTCTTGATGGGAGCGATGTCGCCCGTCACGATCCCGGCGGCGCTCGTGCAGCAGCTGGCAGAGGCCCTCTCCGCCATCGCCCTCTCCCAGCTGATCGCCCCGGGGTGCCCCGTGATCTTCGGTTCGTTCCTGTCGAACATCGACATGCAGTCGGGCTCACCGACCTTCGGGACGCCGGAGTCGGCCACCGGCCTGCTCTGCACCGGGCAGCTCGCCCGCCACTTCGGTCTCCCCTTCCGCACCGGCGGCTGCCTGACCTCCAGCCAGACCGCCGACGCCCAGGCCGGGTACGAGGCGCTCATGACGCTGCTGCCGACCTTTCTCGCGGGCACGAATTTCGTCATGCACTCCGCCGGTTGGCTGGAGGGCGGGCTCGTGAGCTGTTACGAGAAGTTCATCATGGACGTGGAGCTCCTGAAGATGATGCGGGTGGAGTTCACGCCCCTCGAGATCGACGAGGAGTCGCTCGCCTTCGGTGCTCACGAGGAGGTCGGGCATGGCGGGCACTTCCTCGGGGCGGCACACACGATGGAGCGCTTCCGTGAGTGCTTCTACCGGCCCATGCTCTCGTCGTCGAAGAACTTCGAGCGCTGGAAGAAGGAGGGTTCCCTCGACGCTGCCGCCCGAGCCTCCGAAATCTGCCAGAAGACGCTGGACGCCTACGAGCCCCCGCCCATGGACGAGGCCGTCAGATCCGAGCTGGAGGACTATGTCACCCGTCGGAGGCGGGAGCTCGGGGACTGAGCTCGCCGGCTCCGAGGACCTATCTCCCCGGCGGGGCGATCTCGTCGATCTGGCGCAGCTGCGTCTCCGTGGGGAGGAAGTCCGCCGCCGTGGCGTTCTCCCTCACCTGCTCGACCGACATCGCCCCGGCGATCACCGAAGCCACCGCCGGCTGGGCGGCCAAGGCGCCGATGGCGACGGCGACGAGGCTCACGCCGGCCGCCTCGGCGAGCGCCTGCAGACCTTCGAGGATCGTAAAGGCGTGCTCGTTCGAGCTGGCGATCGTCCTGCCCCATGGCTCGGCCAGGCGGCTGCCGCTGGGCGGCTCCTCGCCGCGGTGCCACTTGCCCGTGAGAAAGCCGCTCGCGAGCGGGAAGTAAGGGATGACCGAGACGCCGTGGGCCACACAGCACGGCACGAGGTCGGCCTCGACGCCGCGGGACAGGAGCGAGTAGTGGTTCTGGGCGGACACGAACCGGCTGATGCCGAGATCGCGGGAGATCCAGTCGGCGTCGGCCACCTGCCAGGCAGCCAGGTTGGACGAGCCGACGTAGCGCACCTTGCCGGCGACGACGAGGTCGTGCAGGGCGGACAGCGTCTCCTCGAGCGGGGTGAGACCGTCAGGACGGTGCAGCTGGTAGAGGTCGATGTGATCGGTCCGCAGGCGCCGGAGCGAGGCCTCCACCGCTCGCATGACGTAGCGGCGACTCGCCCTCGCACCCCAGTCCGGCCCGTTCGAGCCGGCCATGTCCGACCCGAACTTCGTGGCGATGACCGCCTCGTCCCGACGGCCGCTCGACGCCAGCACCTCACCGATGATCGTCTCCGAAGCGCCCCTTGACCCGTAGCTGTCGGAGGTGTCGATGAGGTTGATGCCGGCATCGAGGGCCGCCTCGAGAACGGGGCGGGAGCCGGCCAGGTCGAGCCGGCCGCCGAAGTTGTTGGTGCCGAGGCCGACGACCGACACCGTGAGACCCGAACGGCCCAGCTGCTGGTAGCGCATGCGGGCACGGTAGCGGCGGACGGCCGCCGCAGGGCCCGGCAGGGAGGCATTACCGTTCCAGCCGTGCCGCCCGAGTCGCTCGTCCTCGTCAACACGGGTCACGGCAAGGGGAAGTCCTCCGCCGCCTTCGGCGTCATGGCGAGGGGTTGGGCGCGAGGGTGGAGCGTCGGCGTCGTCCAGTTCGTGAAGAGCGGCAAGTGGAAGACGGGCGAGCGCAAGCTGGCCGACCACCTCGCCATCGAGTGGCACACCCTCGGCGACGGTTTCACCTGGGAGTCGACAGACCTCGACGAGACCGCCGCCAAAGGCCGGCATGCCTGGGAAGTCGCCAAGGAGAAGCTGGCGAGCGGGCGCTACGACCTCCTCATCCTCGATGAGATCACCTATGCCATGAAGTTCGGCTGGGTCCCCGTCGAGGAGGTCGTGGCCGGCCTGCGTGATCGAAGCCCGCGCACGAACGTCGTCCTCACTGGTCGAGACGCGCCGGCGGAGATCATCGAGATCGCCGACACCGTGACCGAGATGCGAAAGGTCAAGCACGCCTACGACCGCGGCGTGAACGCTCGCAAAGGGATCGAGTACTGAGGCGGCTCGCGCCTCGCGCCCTCATCGCCGCGAATCATCCGAACTCGGCCAGCCCACCGTTCGGGTGTAACGGATCTTGGCCTACAGAGACTGCGAGGTGGAGGCCTGAGTGTTGGACCCGCCTGCAGGCGGCAAGACTACCCATGTGCAGGGGCGCGCCATGACCGACCACGAGCACGAGAGCGAGGCGACGCAGTCCCCTCGCACCACTCACGTGGGCCGCCGCGCCATCCTCGGGATCACCGCCCTCGGTGCCGCCGGCATCGCCTTCGGCGCCAGCGTCGACAACGCCATCGGCGGGGCGCTCACCCGCATCAGCAACGACCTCGGTGGTCTCGGCGCCCTCGTCCCGGGCGCGGACCAGTTCCGCATCTACACGGTCACCGGCTCGATCCCGACGATCTCGCCGGAGTCCTACCGCCTGACGGTCGACGGCATGGTCGAGCGCCCGCTCAGCCTCTCGATCGCCGACCTGCGGGGGATGAAACGGACGACGCTCGTGCACTACTTCCAGTGCGTCACGGGCTGGCGCGTCCCGAGCGTCCACTGGCAGGGCGTCCAGCTGTCCGAAGTGCTCGACCGGGCGGGGGTGAAACCCGGCGGCACGGCCCTGCGCTTCTTCTCCGGCGATGGCGTCTACACCGAGTCGCTCACGATCGGCCAGGCCCACCTGAGCGACGTCCTCGTGGCCGACCGCATGATCGGCGACGACGTCACTCCGGAGCACGGCGGTCCCGTGCGCCTCTACGTCGCCCCGATGTACGGCTACAAGTCGATCAAGTGGCTCGACCGCATCCAAGTCCTCAACGAGGTCATCCCCGGCTACTGGGAGAACTACGGCTACGCCGTGAACGCCTGGATCGGCGGCAACCCGTGAGCCTTCGGACCGGCGCGGGGGCGACGCCGAGCGGTCAGGGGCGGGGATCGGCCGCGGTCCGGGGGGGCCAGGCGGCGGCCACGACCCCGCCGCGCGGGAACGGCAAGACCATCGAGCGCTTCGACGCCGTCGAGCGCATCGTGCACTGGACGACGGCTGTCTTGATGCTCGAGCTCATCGCCACGGGCGCCATCCTCTACATCCCCTCCATCTCCCTCGTCGTCGGCCACCGCGGGATCATCGAGAACATCCACGTCTACAGCGGTCTGGCCCTCCTCCTGCCGCTCATCATCGGCGTCGCCGGCCCGTGGCGGGAGCGACTGCTCCGCGACCTGCGGCGCTTCGACCGTTGGTCGGCCGCGGACTGGGACTGGTTCCACCGCAAGGCGCACCGTTCCGGGGCGCCCCTCGGCAAGTTCAACGGCGGCCAGAAAGCCGAAGCGGCCTTGGTCGGCGGCGGCATGGTCGTCATGCTCGCGACCGGTGTCCTCATGCGCTTCGCGCCGCCGAGCTGGATCAACTGGCAGCAGGGCGCCACGCTCGTGCACGACGTCGGCTTCATCGCCATCGGCCTCGGCGTCGCCGGCCACATCTATTTCGCCCTCAACTCGCCCGAGCGGTTGAAGTCGATGATGACGGGCCGCATCCCCCGTGCCTGGGCCGCCAAGCACACGCCCGTCTGGGTGAAAGAGGCCGACGAAGGCAAGCCCTAGGCCGGCGAGGTCACGCCAGGTCGAGCTCCGTCTCGACGGCGGCCGTGTGCTCGCCGAGGGCGGGCGGGGCGAGCCGGTAGGAGATGGGCGTGCGGGAGAAACCCATCGGGTTTCGCACCTGCGACTCCCCGGAGGGCTCGGCCGCCGGCGCCGGGTGGGCCTCACCGGAGCGCGGCAGGCGCACGACCGGCTCCAGCCCCAGAGCCTCCGCCAGCTCGAAAGCCTGGGCGATGTCGTTCACGATCCCGCAGGGGATGCCGGCCGCCTGGATGACCGACAGCCATTCGGCCGCCGGGCGGTGGTGCAGCTCGGCCTGCAGCACAGACAGCATCTCCTCTCGGTGAGCGACACGCTCGGCGTTGCGGGCGAACCGCGCGTCGTCGGCCATCCACGAGAGCCCGAGGGCGCCGGCGAACGCCGCGAACTGGGCGTCGTTGGCGACGGCGACGACGAGGAGCCGGTCGGCCGCCTGCAACGTCTCGTAGGGGGCGATGCTCGGGTGGCGGTTGCCCATCGCCCGGGGGACGGTTCCGGTCGTCACGTAGGTGGAGGCTTGATTGATGAGGGCCGACAGGAGGCAGGAGAGGAGGTTGACCTCGACGCGCTGGCCGCGGCCGGACCGTTCGCGCTCGTAGAGGGCCGCCACGATGGCGTTCGTGGCGAACTGGGCCGTGAGCACGTCCACGACGGCGACGCCCACCTTGCGAGGCTCGCCCCCGTCGTCACCCGTGACCGACATGAGCCCGCCGACGCCCTGCACGAGGAAGTCGTAGCCCGGCAGCGAAGCCCCCGCGCCCGCCGATCCGAAACCCGACACCGAGCAGTACACGACGCCGGGGTTGGCCTCGGCGATCTCCTCGTAGCCGAGGCCGAAGCGTGCGGCCGTCCCGGGTCGGAAGTTCTCGACGATGACGTCCGCCCGCTCGGCCAGCTTCCGCCCCTTGCGCCGCCCCTCCTCGGTGCCGAGGTCCCAGGCGACGCTGCGCTTGTTGCGGTTGACGCTCAGGTAGTAGGAGCTCTCGCCCTCGACAAAGGGGGGACCGAAGCCTCTCGTGTCGTCCCCGGCGCCCGGACGCTCGACTTTGACGACGTCGGCGCCGAGATCGCCGAGGAGCATCGTCGCGAACGGTCCTGCCACCACGCGGGAGAAATCGGCGACGAGGACACCGTCGAGAGGACCGGTGCGGCCGCTCACCGGTCGTCGAATGCCAGCTGCTCAGCCAGCATGCCGGCCATGGTCCCGGGCGTGATGTCGTCCCCGACGAGCTGCGCCCCGGCCTCGGCCATCGCCCGCAGCGCCTTCTCCGTCGTGGCCGGTGCCACGCCCGCCGTGAGGTCCACGAGCACCCGCACGTGGAAACCGAGCTGGCAGGCGTCGAGCACGGTGGCACGCACGCAGTAGTCGGTGGCGATCCCGCAGACGTCGAGGCGGTCGATCCCGTTGTCGAGCAGCCATGTGGCGAGCACGACACCGGACGCCTGGCGGCCCTCGAAAGCCGACAAGGCGGCCTCGTCCCGCCCTTTGTCGAAGACGGCGTCCCAGTCGACACCGGCAAGGGCCGGGTGAATCTCGGCCCCCTCGCTCCCGATCACGCAGTGGACCGGCCACGAGGTCTCGAAGTCCGGGGCGGCGCCGGGTTGGGCGAAGTGCGTGCCGGGATTGACGTGGTAGTCGCGGGAGGCGATGAGGGCGCCGTAGCGCCCTCTGTCGGAGGCGATCAGCTCGGCCACGCGGCCGGCCACGACGTTCCCCCCGGCCACGGCGAGCGACCCGCCTTCGCAGAAGTCGCGCTGGACGTCGACGACGAGGAGGGCAGCTGCCGATGA
>DASPSK010000042.1:0-5184 GCA_035623975.1 Acidimicrobiales bacterium
TGCACGGACGGGGCGAGAAGATGTCGACGGTCGCCGACTTCGTCATCCACGACGGCCAGAGTGTCCCCTTCGTCCTCAGCTACTTCCATTCCACCAACGAGGTGCCCCGACCCATCGACGCCGCCTACGCCGTTCACCAGGCGGCCCGCTACTGGCAGGACTGGGCCCAGGTCGACTCCCTTGCTCTCGGCGAACGGCAGGAGCCGGTCGTCCGTTCGCTCATCACTCTGAAAGCCCTCACCCATCGACCGACGGGCGGCATCATCGCCGCTCCCACGACCTCGTTGCCCGAGGCCCTCGGCGGCAGTCGCAACTGGGACTACCGCTACTCGTGGCTGCGCGACGCCACCCTCACCCTTTCGTCGCTCATGGCTGCCGGGTACGCCGAGGAGGCCACGGCGTGGCGCGACTGGTTGCTGCGGGCCGTGGCGGGGGAGCCCTCCAAGCTCCAGATCATGTACGGTCCCTCGGGCGAGCGAAACCTTCTCGAGTACGAGATCCCCTGGCTCCCCGGCTACGAGGGTTCCGTTCCCGTGCGGGTCGGAAATGCTGCCGCCAACCAGTACCAGCTCGACGTCTACGGTGAGGTCATCTCGGCCCTGCACGAGGCGCGCCGCCTCGGCATCCCCTCGAGCGGGCCTGCCTGGGACCTCGAGCGGGCCATCCTCGACTTCCTCGAGTCGGGCTGGAAGGAGCCGGACGACGGCATCTGGGAGGTGCGCGGCCCGCGGAGGCATTTCACCCACTCGAAGATCATGGCGTGGCTGGCCGTCGACAGCGCCGTGTGCGACATCGAGGAGTACGACCTCTCGGGACCCCTCGATCGCTGGCGGGCCTTGCGGGACGAGATCCACGCCGAAGTGCTCGAGAAGGGCTACGACGCCGAGCGGAACACCTTTACGCAGTACTACGGATCGAAGGAATTGGACGCGAGCGTGCTGATGGCGCCACTGGTGGGTTTCTTGCCTCCAAAGGATGAGCGCATCGTCGGGACGGTGGAGGCGATCGAGCGCGAGCTCACCGAGGACGGCTTCGTCATGCGCTACGACTCGACGAGGTCCGAGCACGTCGACGGCCTCACCGGCAGGGAGGGGGCGTTTCTCGCCTGCTCGTTCTGGTTGGCTGACGACCTCCACCTCATCGGCCGCCATGACGACGCCGTCGTGCTGTTCGACAAGCTCGTGGGGCTGCGCAACGACCTCGGGCTCCTGGCGGAGGAGTACGACCCTGTCTCCAAGCGGCAGGTCGGCAACTTCCCGCAGGCGTTCTCGCACGTCTCCCTCGTCAACACGGCCGTGGGACTCTTCCAGGAGCACATGGGCACCGGCATGACCCACAGCGAGCGCCTGCGGGGCGTCAAGCCTCCGCTGCGGCGGACGCGCAGGAAGCGGCATGGCGTTGCTCGCCACCGCCTCGGGCTCGGGCATTAGGTCGGCTCAGGTCGACTGGCCCGGCCATCATGGAGCCCCCGGCATGACCGCTTCATCGGGGAGGGCTCGGCCACCCCGCCGTCCGGGGGAGGCGGCGACGGTCTAGGGTTGCCGGGCTTGGGCCAACTCGACTCTCTGCACAAGCTGCACAAGGAGACGATATTGAAGGCGATCACGGTCCTTCCCGGTACGGCAGGCAGCGCCCGGCTGGACGAGCTTGCCGAGCCGCCTGAGAGCGACGGTCCAGTGCTGGTCGATGTGCTCGCGGTCGGTATCTGCGGAACTGATCTCGAGATAGCCGGCGGCGACTACGGGTGGGCGCCGGAGGGGCACGCGCGGCTCGTGCTCGGTCACGAGTCGATCGGGCGAGTCGCGGAGGCGCCGGCCGATTCGGGCTTGGCTGCGGGCGACTACGTCGTCGGGATCGTCCGGCGCCCCGACCCGGTGCCCTGCTACAGCTGCGCCAAGGGCGAGTGGGACTTCTGCCGCAACGGTCAGTACACCGAGCACGGCATCAAGTCGCTCGACGGCTTCATGCGCGAGCGCTACCGCGCCACCGCCGACGCCGTTGTCCGGATCGACCAGAGCCTCGGGTTCCTCGGCGTCCTGCTCGAACCGACGAGCATCGTGGCCAAAGCCTGGGAGCAGACCGAGCTCGTGGGCAACCGCGCCGCCTGGGAGCCGAAGCGGGCCGTCATCACCGGCGCTGGGCCAATCGGCTTGCTGGCGGCCTTGATTGGCGTGCAGCGCGGTCTCGAAGTGCACGTCATCGATCAGATGACGGCGGGCCTCAAGCCGGATCTCGTCGCCGCTCTGGGCGCTGCCTATCACACGGGCAAGATCGAAGACGCCTGCGACGCGCCCGACGTCATCATCGAGTGCACGGGCGCGGGCATGCTCGTCTTCGATGCCATGGACAACCTTGCCCCCGGAGGTGTCCTCTGCCTGACGGGCGTCTCGCCGACGGGGCGGTCACTTTCGATCGACGCCGGTATGGTCAACCGGGGCATGGTGCTGAAGAACGAGGGAGTCGTCGGATCCGTGAACGCCAACCGGCGGCACTACGAGGCTGCGGCGGAGGCCTTGGCCAAGGCCGACAAGGACTGGCTCGCCAAGCTGCTCACGCGGAAGGTGCCGGCTGAATCCTTTGCGAGCGCGCTCGAGCGCCAGCCGGACGACGTCAAGGTGATCATCGAGATGGGAAATCCAACCTGATGCGAGTGCTCGACCTCATCCCGCCCACGAGAGGACCGAAGGACCGGTTCCAGCGCCGCTACAGCGAGATGAAGCGACTCAACATGGACCTCGTGCGCCAGGACTTCGACGCCCGCTACCCGGACACCCAGTTCGCCCCCGTACTCGTGCTCATCGCCGCCTACTTCGAGGCCGACAACATCGGAGCCGTGCTGAAGGCGGTCCCTCCCGAGATCGACGGGCTGAAGACCTCGACCCTCGTGGTGATCGACGGCGGCGACGACGGCACCGAGGACATCTGCGAGGACCACGACGTCTTCTGGGCGAAGTTCCCGATCAACCTCGGGCACGGCGTCGCCCTGCGCCTCGGCTACGAGCTCGCCATCGACAAAGGTGCCAGCTACGTCGTCACCCTCGATGCCGACGGCCAGAACGACCCGACGGAGATCCCCGTCCTCCTCGGGCCCGTCCTCACGGGCGAGTACGACTTCGTCGTCGCCAGCCGCCGTCTCGGCGTCGACGAGACGGGCGACCGCTCCGGCGATCAGCTCCGCAAGGCGGGCGTGCGTGTGTTCGCAGCCGTGATCAACCGGCTGGCGGGGCAGAACCTCACCGACACCTCGAACGGCTTCCGTGCCCTTCGCATCGAGGTGCTGAAGGACGTGTTCCTGGAGCAAGACCAGTATCAAACGGCCGAGCTGATCATCAGCGCGGCCTTCCGCGGCTGGCGGATCGGCGAGCGGCCGACCGTGTGGCACGCCCGGGCGTCGGGTGTGTCGAAGAAGGGAAACAACTTCCTCTACGGACCCCGCTACGCCTCCGTGATCGCCCGCACGTGGCTGCGGGAGCGGCGGTGATGGCGGCAGCCCTGCGCCTGTGACGGTCCGCCTCACCCCGGGCGTTCTCGAGATCGACACCCTTCTCGGGGGCTGGGAGCGCATGACGGCCGGGTACCTCATCGAAGGGGAAGGCCCTGTCCTCGTCGAGACGGGCAGCCAGAGCTCGATCGAGACGCTGCTCGGCGCCCTCGAGGAGCTCGGTCTCGGCCCAAACGACCTCGCCAGCGTGGCCGTCACCCACATCCATCTGGATCATGCGGGTGGAGTGGGCGACGTGGCGCGGGCCTTCCCGGCGGCAACGGTGTACGTGCACGCGAACGGCGCCCGCCACCTCGCCGACCCGGCCCGCTTGATCGGCTCCGCCTCCCGCGTGTACGGGCCGCTGCTGGACTCCCTGTACGGGCGCCTCGAGCCGACACCGTCGGAGCGGATCGTCGTGCTCGAGGACGGCGACGAGATCGCCATCGGGCAAGGGCGAACCCTGAGGGCGATCGATTCTCCTGGCCACGCCAAGCACCACCTCGGTCTGCTCGACAGCGCGAGCGGTTACCTCTTCGCGGGCGACGCCGTCGGTGTGCGCCTGCCCGACGGCGGCAGGCTCCGGCCGGCCACGCCTCCGCCGGACTTTGATCTTGATCAGGCGCTGGCGTCCCTGCAGCGTTTCGCCGACCACTCGCCCAGCGGGATCGCCCTCGCCCACTACGGGCTCGTGCCCGTGCCGCCCCTCGAGCTGCTCGGCGAAGCCGCCGACGCCCTGAGATCCTGGGCGGCCGAGGCCGAGCGGGCCTGGCGGGCGGGCGAGGACATGGCAGCCGCCCTCGAGGAGCGCTTCGGTGCCGAGACGGCACCCGCGGACGAGTCGATGCGGGAGAAGCTCGAGCTCCTCAACGGCTTCCACTCGAACGCCGCCGGCTTCCGGCGCTGGTTGGAGCTGCGCTCTGCAGGTGCAGCCGCAGCGGAGGCTGCGCCTGCCTGAGGGAGGGAGGCCGGCGGTCGGGGCGAGGCGGCCGCCGCGTCAGGAGAGCACGCGCTTGCGGAAGTTGTGCAGGCCGAGCGAGAGGAACAGCACGCAGAAACCCACGAGCACCGGATAGATGATGTACAGGTGCATGTGGCTGGCACCCGTGAACGCCGCCCTCATCCCCTCGGTGATGTAGATGAGGGGGTTCACGAGCACGAGCGTCTGCAGCCAGTGGAAGCTCCCGATCCTCACAGGAGCGAGCTTTGTCCACTGGTAGTACGTGCCCCCGAGGAACGTCAGCGGCAGCACGATGAAGCCGAACATGAGGCCGATGTTGCGGGGCTCGAACTTCGTGCCGAGCAGGAGCCCGAGGGCGGTCATGGCGACGCTGGCGAGAGGGATGAGGGTGAGGATGATCGCCCAGTGGAATACGAGGTCCGGCTTCACGCCTGGGGCGTGGATGACGGCGGCGATCGGGAAGACGATGACGGCGGAGAGGATGGCCTGGGCGGCACCGGAGAGGACCTTGGCCATGGCGACGAGCCAGATCGGGCAGGGCGCCTGCACCCGGTCCTCGATCTCGCGGGTGAAGCCGAATTCTTGCGCCAGCTGTAGGGCGACCGCCTGGATGCCCTGGAACATGATGCTGATCGCCACGACCCCGGGCACGAGCACGGTGGCAAAGGCGGACTCACCCGCCCGAGCCGCCGCGGCGGCCGCCGCCGCGCCTGCCGCCCCGCCCGCGAGCGAGCTGGTCGGT